>JAMOSR010000127.1 GCA_027062985.1 Nautiliaceae bacterium | reverse complement strand
GGGAAAAGCGTAGGGGAGACACCCTGAACCATTTCGAACCAGGAAGTTAAGCCCTACAGCGCTGATGATACTGCATCCTTACGGATGTGGGAAAGTAGGTCCCCGCTAGGATTTATAGTGTATACTCCTAACCTCTTGAATTTACCTTAGCTAATCTTTACTAACCCTTAATATCCTGTCTTTAATCCTTTGTTCATTCTAAAGAGTCTGGCACTTTTGGTGTTAGTGCTGAAATTTTCTAAACCAATAGATGTTTATTTTTTAATTTTTAACCTATTCTTAGATTATAAAATTTTTATTACTTTTTAATAATTTTTTCTTATTTTTTTGAAACTTATTAAAAAGAACAAATAAAGTATGTTAAAATCCTTTTTGTAAGAAGTTCGGTTTTTTATAAGATAATTTTTATTAAGTGATTTTTTTAAATTTTTTAATTAAGGTTATAAAAGGCGGCTTCTTATAAATTTAATTAATAAGGGAGCATTATGGGGTTTATTTCATTTGAAGAAAAAAATCAAGATAATATTGATATTCAAGAAGAAAATAATAAAAACTTCGATAAAGAAATAAATATAGAAGTTGTTGATTCTATAGAAGAAATATCCGAACTTCTTTTTTCTAAATCTAGTGAAGGATTAAGCGCTATTGAAGAATTAAAAGGGACCATGGAACAAATAGCTGCCGCTGCGGAAGAAAGTGCAGGTGCAAGCGAGGAAACTTTAAGTGCGGTTACGGAAATTAAACAAAATTCCAAATTTTTAGAAGCTGAAGTGAATACAACGGTAGAAGTTATTTTATCTTTTAAGTCTACTCTTTTAAATGCTATAGATTCTTTTATGGAAGCTAGTGAAAGTTTAAAGAATACTTCTTTAAATGCTCAAGAAATAGCGAAAAAATCTGAAAACTTATTAAAATCCAGTGAACAAATTAACGATGCTGTAGAATTAATTACCAAACTTGCGAAAAAAACAGGATTGTTAGCTTTAAATGCTGCTATAGAGGCAGCAAGGGCCGGAAATGGTGGAAGAGGTTTTACCGTAATGGCAAGCGAAATAAGAGCTATGGCTAAAAAATCGAGTGCTTATGCGGATAAAATTAAAACGATTGTAAAAGAAGTGCAGGAAAATATAAAACATTCTAATCAAAATATAGAAGATGTAAAAAACAATATTGAAAAATTGGCAGATGAAGCTTTAAAGCTTGCGGAAGAGATGAAGGAAATAGGAAATACTATTGATGAAATAGTTTCTCTTTCCGAAATTATGATAGGTAATATAAAAAGAGTTGTAGAAGAAATTGAAGAATTACATCAAGCAAGCGAAACGATAGCGGCTGCGGCGGAAGAGAGTGCGAGTGCTGTTAGCGAGGTTACAAATACTATTGCCGCTCAGGTTAATGCTTTTAACGAAGCTAATAAAGCGGCTGAAATTTTAAAGGAAATTATCTTTTCTAAAAAAGAAAATTATGAAACAGAACTTGCTACTGCCAGTGAAGAGGTTGGACATTCTATTGCTCAGCTTGAAGAATCTATGAATGAAGTGGTTGAAGCTCTTTCCCAGATAGAAGAAGCAGCTGAAATATCAAAAAATGATGCTCAAAAATCCTATTCTATAGCAAATAATTCTGTTGAATTTATTAAAAATGCTACAGATAATATCGTAAAAATCTTTGAAAACTTTTTTAATATAAATAAAAAATTTGAAGATATTTCTAAACATTTGGAAAAAATGGAAAAAGCAACAGAGGATAATATTAAAGCTTCTAAGGAAGAAAAAGAAAATATTACAATCGTTAAATCTAAAATAAAAAAATTAAATAATGCCATTAGAAAAATAGAGCTGGCTATAGTGCAGACGGGCGCTCTTTCGATAAACGGTGCGGTTGAGGCAGTGAGAATAGGGGAAGAAGGAAGAGGTTTTAGCGAAGTTAGTCATGATATTAGAAATTTAGCCGATTCTTCAGAAGAAAATCTGGACAGAGTAATAGAAATAATAGATGAAGTTAATGAAGAGAATGATAAAATTTTAGTAGAAGTTAATAATATTATTCTTACACTTGAAAATGAAAGAAATAAAATTAAAGAAATGAGTAATGAATTTAATGTTAATTTAAAAACGTTAAAGAGTGTGATTTCAAAAGTAGAAGTACTGAAAAAATCTATAGAAGAGATGAAAATAGCTCTAGAGCAGATAGAACTTGCTTCCAAGCAGACTAAAGAAGCTGCTGAAATTTCCAAAAAAAATGCCAGCGAATCGAAAGAAGCTGCTCGTATTATCTTGAATATTTCTAAAGAAATGAAAGCTTATGCAGATAAATTAAGAAATATTTCAATTAATTTAGTAAAGAATAACCCATGAAAGTACCTGCTCTAAAATTTAGAGTTGCCGATAAATATTTTGCTGTTGAAATGGAAAAAATTAAACATTTTTTTGATGTGGAAGATATTTTGCATCTGCCTTCTTTGCCTTCTTTTGTAGTGGGGATTGTTAGATATAATAATTATGTATATCCCTTAATTTCTTTAAAAAAAGCATGGGGAATAGAAGAAGAAGATTCAACTACAGCTGTTGCTATGGTGTACGAAGACAGGGAATATGCAATCTTAATTGATGAGATAATTAAAATAGATGAGCTTGAAAAAAAAGAAAATTTTTTAATTGAGGTATTTGAGGAAAACGGGGAAATTATAGGAAATTTAAGTTTAGACTTTTTAAAAAATGTAGAAATCCCCACTTTTAAAAATATTTTAAAAAAAGAAGAGAGTAAAATATTTGAAGAAAGAGAGAGTTTTTTATTATTTAGATGTAAAGAAGAAATTTTGGGGGTTGATACTAAGATTTTAAGAAAAGTAGAAGAATATGACGGAAAAGACGTTTTTTTATTGAACAATACCGTAATTACTCTTTTGCCTTTTAGTAAAATATATAAAGAATCTCCCTTAGAAAATATCTTAATTTTGGAAAAAAATAAAATTTTAGGAATTGTAGTAGATGAAATTATAGATATAGCTCTTGTAGAAAAAAGTGAAATAGTAAACGGGTCGGGTATGTTTAACAGATATTTCGTTTATAACAACAAAGAAGTTAAAATTTTTAATAATGAATATCTTGAGATGAAACTTGAAAAGTACGGTGTTGTTTTACCTAAAGAGCAAAAGAGAGTATTTTCTGATATTGTAGAAGTATTGGTTCTTGATATAGCAGGGGAAAAATTTGCAGTGAAAATGAGTAATATTTTAGAAATCGTCGATTTTGACGAGGCCTATTTTAATTTTGCCAACGAAAATCCACATGTAAAAGGGATTTTAACAACGAAAGAAGGGGCTACTTTTATATTATCTTTAGAAAAAGTTCTTGGAAAAGAAATAGAAATTACAGAGGATAGTAAGATTATAGTTTTTAAAAACGGAGTTTTAAAAGCTTTGTTGGTAAGTGGGATAGAAGATTTGATATATGTAGAAAAAGAGAAAATAGTTTATTCTCAGAATGATACTTATATAGGAGGGATTGTTATTTATAACGACAGTATGATACCTCTATTTAATTTACATTGGCCAAAGGATTTTTAAGTGTTTAGAGAGTTTAAAGAAGAAAGATTTCACCGTTTTAAGGAGTTTGACGAGGCAAGAGAATTTATTGAGAAATTTTCTTATTCGAAAGATACTTTTGATGCTATCGATTATATGATAAATCATAAAGAGTATTATTTTTTATTAAAAAATATTTTAAGACAATTGCCCGATGAAAGAATAGTAGAATATGTTTTTTTTAATTTGCCTTGTTTAAAAAGAGAAGAAGATTTAAATATTTTGATTTATCTTCTCACTAAATATCCAGTGGTAAAAAATTATATAAAATCTTGTAAAAATAGGGAGTTTGCCAAAAAAATATATGAAAGCGGTCTTAAGAAAGATGCTATAGATATTTTTAAATATATTCCCGACATTAGTGAATGGTTAAAAGAAAAAATAAAAGATGAAGATACTGATATTAAAAAAAAGGCAATAGAATTTTTTGAAATTTTTGACGAAAAGTTTGCTGAGAAATTAAAAAAAGAGGTAAAAAGTGGAAATTGATTCGTTAAAGTTAAAAAAGTTACGAAATTATCTTAATGATGAAATAGGTATTTATGTAGAAGATGACAAACTTAAAAGTATTTATGAAAGGAAAATAAAAAAACTTTTAGAAAAGTTTGATTATGATAATTTTAATAAATTCTTTAAAGATTTGTTGTTAAGAAAGAATTCTCTTCTTAAACAAGAACTTATAAATGTTTTTACCGTTAACGAAACATATTTTTTTAGAGAAAAACATCAGTTTGATACTTTAATAAATTATATTTTGCCGGAACTTGATAAGATAAGGCCTTTAAGCGAAGTTATATCTATTTTGTGTGCTCCTGTTTCTACAGGGGAGGAGCTTTATTCCATAGCTATTTTATTAATGGAAGAAGGAAAACTGATTAAGAAAAGGGATTTTTTACTTCTTGGAATTGATATTGACTCTAATGTAATAAGTAAAGCAAAAGAAGGTATTTATTCTGCAAGGAGCGTACAAAAGTTACCTCCGGAGATTATAAAAAAATATTTTATAGAAAAAAATGGAAAATACATGGTTAGAGATTTTTTAAAAAAAGCCGTTAATTTTAAAGTGGTAAATATTTTAGACAGATATGCTATGAAAAGACTTGGAATGTTTGATGTGATATTTAGTAGAAATATGCTTATATATTTTGATGAAAAGTCAAAAAGAGAGGCTTTGGCTATATTTTATTCTATTTTAAAAGACGAAGGCTATCTGTTTTTAGGACATGCCGAGAGAATTCCAAATGATATTAAATTATTTAAAAGTTTAAAAATCGGAGAGAGCTTTGTTTACAAAAAAGTTAGCGATAGTTAGTAGTTCAGCTGTTACAAGGCTTACTTTAAAAAAATTTTTAAGTGAAAAATTTAAGGTAGATACTTTTAAAAATACCGATTTTGATAAAAAAAAATATGATTTAATTATTGCAGATGAAGAGTTTGATTTAAAAGGCAATGTTATAAAAATAGGTAAAGATTTGCCAAAACCAGATTTTATATCAGATGAGTTTAAAGAGCGGCTTTTGGACCTTATTAATGAAAAGTTCGGAATAAAAAAGATAAAAAAAACAAAACTCGATTTTGTTATAGGAGATTATAAATATGTCCTTATAGGCTCTTCTACCGGAGGTCCCGGGCTTATAGAAAAAATTGCCAGAACTCTTCCGCAAGATTACCCTAATCCAGTATGCGTAGTTCAGCATATGCCAGCTAATTTTACGGCTAAATTTGCCGCCCGTTTAGACAGTGTAAGTAAGCTTAATGTTGTTGAGGCGGATAATTCTCAACCGGTGATACCCGGATTTTTTATTATAGCAAAAGGTGGTTGGCATTTGCATTTTCGAAAAAAAGATGTAGTTTACTGCAAACTGGTGCCAAATTCTAAAAACAGGTTTTTCGTACCGAGTGTGGATGAGATGTTTTTTTCGGCTCTTGAAGTTATGGACCCTAAAAAAATAATGGCGGTATTGTTAACGGGAATAGGAGACGATGGGGCGCAAGGTATGAAAGCCTTAAAAGAAGCCGGAGCTTATACCCTGGCTGAGAGCGAGGAGAGCGCGGCGGTTTATGGAATGCCAAAAGCGGCAAAGGAACTTGGAGCGGCTGTAAAAATTCTTCCTTTTGAAGAGATTTTAAAAGAAATAATTAATTTTCGATAATTTCACAAACAATCTCTTTTATTCCTTTTTTCTCCTGTATTTCTATGATTTTTATACCCGGGAATTCTATTTTTAACACTTCATCGAGGTTTTTGGGACGATTTAAAGCGATGTGGCGGGTTAGCGTTCCACGGTAAGCTTTTGCGAAATGGCTGATTACTTTGCCGTTTTTTATAAATTTAAAAGTTATTGCATTTTTGGGTTTATACATTTTTTCGTAAAATTTGGCACGGAGGTCTATAAATTCTTCATTTAATGAATCAAGTTCTTTTTGGATATGAGGTGCATAAAATTTATAGATATCAAATCCGGGTTTACTTCCTTGTTTTAGAATATAATGAGGAATTAAATCAAGAGGTTTTAAAATTCCAAAAAGGTTTGAAAAAATTATAAGATTTTCGTTGAGGTACTCTTTTGCCTGTTTGGGTAGGGAAGGATAATCAAGGTATTCAAAAGCGACCCCCGTGTATCTTAAAATTGCTTCTTTTGCCTTACGTTTTTTTATTGGTGTTTTGTCTTCACCGAAGTGTTTTACATCATTCGTTTTTTGTAAAAATTCTTCATATTTTTTTATAGTTTCATCTCTTATCGGATTAAGTGAGGGAAAAGAGTCTATATTAAACTCTTTATCTCCTCCAAGGCTTTTTCTTTCACTCGGGGCTAATAAAATCTTCATTAAAATACTCCTTTGTTATACAGTGTATCGAGCCGTGTTGTTTTATAAGTGTGTTTGCGTTTATTGGAACAATTTCCCTCTCAGGGAAGATTTCACAAAAGAGGTCATATACATATTTGTCTTTTTTATCTTCATAAATTGGCAAAAGTACGGCGTTGTTTATTATTAAAAAATTTGCGTATGTTGCCGGGAGTCTGTGATTATCCCAGTATTTAGGATTTGGAAGAGGTAATGGAATAAGATTAAAGTCTGTTTTTTTCAGTTCTTCTTCCATTTTTTTAAGTTCTTCGTAATGAATGTCTTTTTTATCTTCGCATTTACAGTAAACAATCGTATTTTCGTTTACGAATCTCGCAAGAGTGTCGATATGTGAATCGGTATCATCCCCTTCTAAAAATCCGTAATTAAGCCAGATTATTTTATTTATGAAAAGTTCTTTTTTTAAAAACTCTTCTATTTCTTCTTTTGTTAAAGGATAGTTTCTGTTTTCTTCCAAAAGGCATCTAGAAGTGGTAAGAAGAATTTTACCGTTTGTGTCAATGCTTCCGCCTTCAAGTACGAAATTGTAGCTTTTGTGGATATTAAAAATTTTTCTTGAAATTAAATTGTCGTAATTTGCGGGAAATTTGAGTCCCCATCCGTTGAATTTAAAATCTAAAAGTTTAATTTTATTATTCATCTTAACGCTGATGGCGCCAAAATCCCTTGCCCAAGTATCGTTGTTTTTAATTTTTTTGAAAATAAAATTTTTGTGCTTTAAATGTTTTACAGTGTTTTCGTCTTCATAACATATAAGGACTTTTTCATATTGAGCGATAGCATAAGCTATTTCGCTAAAAGTTTTAATCGCTTCTTCCAAACAGCATGCCCAATCTGTATTTTTATGAGGAAATACAAGTTGAACAAATGTCTGTTTTTCCCATTCCGGTATTAAATAATTCATTTTTATCCTTTTGCACAAAAGCGGTACTTTGTTTTTGTAATATTACCTAAAACATACCTTTCTACACATCTCAAACTAGGGCTGTTTCATACTGAAAAATTTAAGTAACGAAAAAGTAAAAATATGACAGCATTGCGGATTTTAACGAAAATTTTGCGTTTAAAAAAGTGCGTCTACCCGTCAGGGCGCTTGCTGTTCGCACTTTTTAGCAAAATTTGAGTGTTGCGTAAGCAAAAAGAAGCACGGAGCTGTCATATTTTTATCTTTGTAGTTTAGCATGAAATAATCCTACCTTTTTGCCATTGTGGAAAATGTGTAGAAAGGTATGACCTAAAAAGGATATTTTTTGAATTACACCGAAATAAATAAGAATATCCGCAATAATATAAAAAGGAATTACGAGTTTGAGGATTATTAAAGAGGTTTTAAGTATATTTTTAAAAAGCATGGAAAAAGAGATTAAATATCTCTCGGGTCCGCTATTTTTCCTGCAATTGCACTTGCCGCCGCTACGGCTGCGTTAGATAAATAAACTTCTGATTCTCTACTTCCCATTCTTCCTCTGAAGTTTCTGTTTGTTGTAGCTACGCATCTTTCTCCATCACCGAGTATTCCCATATATCCTCCAAGACATGCACCGCACGTAGGGTTTGCAACAACTGCTCCGGCATCTATTAACGTATCGATAATTCCTTCGTGTTCTGCTTGTTTGTAAATTCTTTGAGTAGCAGGTGTTACTATCAGTCTTACTCTTTTGTGGACTTTTTTGCCTTTTAAAATTTCAGCTGCCGTTCTAAGGTCGCTTAACGTTCCGTTTGTACAGCTTCCGATATATACCTGATGAATTTCAATGTCGTCTTTTACGGCTTGAGAGATTGGTTTTCCGTTACTTGGAAGATACGGATATGCAACCATCGGTTCAAGCTCGTCTACGTTAATTTCGATTATCTTAGCATATTTAGCATCCGGGTCTGAATAGTGGATTTTCGGCTCGGCTCTTAAAGGATTGTATTTTTTTACTTCATTTAAGAATTCTTCGGTTATTTTGTCATAAGCGATAATTCCGTTTTTGGCTCCCGCTTCTATTGCCATGTTACACAAACTCATCCTATCATCCATCGGAAGGTTTTCAATCGTATCACCCGTAAATTCAAGAGCTTTGTAAAGTGCCCCGTCCACTCCTATTCTTCTAATAAGCTCTAAAATTAAGTCTTTTCCGTAAACATGTTCTTTTCTTTGTCCGGTGAAGACCACTTTTATGCTTTCCGGTATTTTAAACCAGCTTTTGCCTGTAATCATACAAAAAGCAATATCGGTAGAACCCATGCCTGTTGAAAATGCTCCTAAAGCTCCGTGGGTACATGTATGAGAATCCGCTCCAATTATTACGTCCCCCGGTATTACCAGACCTTTTTCAGGCAGAAGTCTATGTTCAATTCCCATATCTTTTTCATCAAAAAAATTTTTGAGGTTATGTTTGTAGGCAAATTCCCTGTTAATTTTTGCCTGGTTTGCGCTGGCAATATCTTTTGGCGGGATAAAATGGTCTAAAACGATTGCGAAATTATCCGGTTTTGCCAGTTTTTCGGCTCCGCTTTCTTCAAAAGCCCTTATTGAAATAGGGGTGGTAATATCGTTTCCTATAGTCATATCGACATCGCACATAATAATCTCACCAGGTTTTACTTCGCGTCCAATGTGTTCTGCGAAAATCTTTTCGGTTATCGTCATAGGCATAACAGTCCTTTTTTAATGAAATTATAGCCAATTTGATATAATAAGGAAAAAAGGCGTTAAATGGCTAAAATTTTTATCTTTATCGGAGTTATTTTTATAGTTATCGGGCTTTTAATGTATTTTTTTAAAGATTTTCCTCTTTTTCATCTGCCGGGTGATATTGTGATTGAAAAAGAAAATTTTGTATTTTATTTTCCCATTACTTCTTCGATTATTATAAGTGTCGTTTTAAGCGCTGTTTTTTATATTATATCAAGGCTGTTTCAATGAGACTTTTTATAGCAACTCCGGTTACCCTGCCTATATACGGGGCAATAAAAAAAGACCTTGAAAAATATATAGATGGAAAATGGGTTGAGGGATGGAATTTGCATTTAACCCATAAATTTATAGGGGAAGATGAGCCTGAAAAATATCAGATTCCTTTGGAAATTCCAAATGAAAAGATAAAAATCAACGGTATTGGGATGTTTGGAAATAAAATTTTATATTTAAAAGCCGATATTGGAGAGGAGGTGAATAAAGAGATAAACGAAAAATTTAATTTAATAAATGATAAACCTTTTAAACCTCATATCACATTGTGTAGAATTAAAAATATTAAAGATAAAAAATTTTTTGATGAACTTAAAAAATGGGAAGATATAAATATTGAAGTACCGTTTGAAGTTTATTTATATAAATCAACTTTAACAAAAAAAGGTCCTATATATGAAAAAATTTATAAATACTAAAGCGGTTGCCCTTAAATACAAGGCATATGAAGATAACGCTCCTAAAATTGTGGCAAAAGGAAAGGGAGAAATAGCCAAAAAAATAATTGAAAAAGCAAAAGAGTTTGATTTGCCTATTTTTCAAAACGAACTTTTGGTGGAAAATCTGATAAAAATACAAACCGAAGAAATTCCTCCCGAACTTTATAAAGCGGTGGCGGAAGTATTCGTATGGCTTCATAAAGTAGAACAAAATGCCGAGCTTAGCAGGAGATAGATATGAATATTTCTTATGAAATAATAGCAAAAGAAATACCGGCTAGTGTTTATATAGTGAAATTTAATTTTAAAACCGAACGGATTGAGGAGATAGACATTATAAATCATATTCCGTATTCAGGTTATGATACATCATTTTTAGAAAAGCCGCAAAATTTAAAAAAAATTACTTTACCGGAAGATTTTGAACTTTTTATAAAAAAATTAAAAGAATTAAAACATAAAGAGAGTGTGGAATTTGTAGCAAGAATAATTTCTAAAAATAAGGTTTTTAAATTCTTAAGTGTTTATTTAAAAGTAATTAAAAAAGAAAAAGATTGTATTTATGCGCTGGGTTATAATGTGGATGTCAGTGAAAGGGAAGAGTTTGAATTAATTACTGAAAAACTTTTTAGTTACAAACATATAGGGTTTATGATATATCAGGAAAAAATAGTATTCGTAAATGACTATCTTTCAAAAAAACTTGGGATAAAAGCGGAAGATGATACATATGATATTTTTGGCTATGATGAGGAATTTGCTAAAAATATAAAAAGGCGTTTAAGAGGCGAATTTTTTGAAATGTTTTATCCTTATAGGGAATTTATTGTAAATAACAAGAAGTTCTACTGTGATGTGTTTGCTGATACCGTTATTTTTAAAGGGAAATACAGCGGTTTTGTAATAATGGTTGATAAAACGGAAAAAGTAAAAAAAGATATGTTTTTAGAAATGGTTGCGAATATTCATTCTCTGTTTTTATCCGAAAAAAATGTAGAAACCTTTTTACAAGATATTGTCGATTTAATAAATTCGAAAGGTTATAATTCTCAGATAGTGTATAAAGACAGGAAATTTGGAGAGTGTAAAAATTTATTAAGCAGAGTGGAATTTAAAGAAGATAATTTTGAATTTATAATAGAGAGTAAATATGAAAATGATTTTGAGTGTTGCGAAGATTTGGCAAAAGGTTTGGGCAGCGAAATAAAATATGCCGCAGAGTATTTGGTTTTTAATAAATATCTGGTTTTACTTAAAAAATCTTTTGATGAAAGTTTTCAGGCTATCGTAATAACGGATGAAGAATTCAATATCGTGTATTGCAATAAAGTATTTTCTGAATTAAAAGACGGAATAACGAATTTAAATGAAATTTTTAATAATTTAGATATAAACGAAGATAAGCCGGTGGAGAAGATTTTAATAGGTTATGTTGAGGGTAAACATGTTTTTTTAAAAGCAAAAATAATTCCGGTATATTATGATAAAAAATATTATGTTTTTCAAAGTATTATTTTAAACGATGAGCATGTTGTAGTTGATTCTCTTACAAACTTGTTAAACAGAAAAGGTTTTTTGGAAAAAAATTATTTGGATTCTAAAAAAGTTATTGTGGTAATTGACATATATGAATTTAAGTCCATTATAGAATCCCGCGGAAAAAAATATGCCGAGGAAATTTTAAAAAAATTGGCTTCTTTTCTAAAAAAAGAGATAGGTGTTAGTAAAATAGGAAGGGTAGGAGGCGATGAATTTGCTTTTGTTATCGATATTGAAAAAAATGAATTAAAAAATTTTTTAAATAAATTAATAGCAAAAATAAATGCCTTTTTGAATTTAAACGTAAATATAGGGGTCGTTGTTGTTGATGATAAAGAAAATAATTTAGAAATTTTGTTGGAAAAAGCTTATGTGGCTTTAAATAAAGCGATTAAAGAAGGGGGTAATACTTATAAAATTTACGATGAGAATATAGGATTAGAAAAGAAAAAAATTTATATTGTGCATAATTTAATAAAAAGAGCCGTTAAAGAAAATAATATCATTTTTTATTTTCAGCCTTATGTTAATCAGGATTTTAAGGTAGCAGGGGCTGAGAGTTTAATTAGAATTAAGGAAAAAGAGAGGATAATTCCCCCTGCCGAATTTATAGAAGAAGCGGAAGAAAGCGGACTTATCAGCGATATAGAAAAAATAACCTTTCCTAAAATTGTGGAATATGCCAAAAAAGTTGATATAAATTTGAGTTTTAATCTTTCTGCATATTCTTTTATACATAATGAATTTTATGAATCTATTCCGGAAGTTAAAAATCTGACAATAGAAATAACGGAAAGAATTGTAACAAATATGCAGTTGGCAAAGGAAAAAATAGATATAATTAAAAGCAAAAACATAAAAGTTGCAATTGATGATTTCGGAACGGGCTATTCCAATTTTATGTCGTTAAAAGAACTTGATTTTGATTTTTTGAAGATAGATATGAGCTTTATCAGATTTATAGAAACTTCAAAAAAAGACAGGGCTATTGTAAAATCGATTGTAGAGTTTGCTAAAAGTTTGGATTTAAAAACAGTTGCAGAAGGAGTTGAAACTGAAAAACAGGTTGAAATATTAAAAGATTTAGGATGCGATTATATGCAGGGGTTTTATTTTTATAAGCCTATGCCTTTTGAAAAATTAAAAAAATTGTTAGGAGGGGAAAAATGAAAGAAAATTTTAAAATATTGCCTAAACTTGCAAGAATGTCCATTTTAGAAGAGTTTGAAGGAAAAAAACTGATAGACAGAGAAGAATGGGTTAGCAGATATCCATGGCTTGAAGAAAAAAGGGCTACGTTTGTTACTTTAAAAATGAAAGATAAGCCAAGAGGTAGTAATTTAAGAGGATGTATAGGCTCTATTTTGCCTTATAGACCTCTTATTGACGATGTTGTGGCCAATGCAAAAGCCGCGGCTTTTGAAGACCCGAGATTTCCGCCTTTAACTCCTGAAGAGTTTGATAGGGTGAAAATAGAGGTCAGCGTTCTTACGGTGCCTGAAAAACTGGAATATACGGATATTGAAGATTTAAGAAGAAAAATACGCCCAGGAGTTGACGGGGTTATTTTGCAGCTTGGAAATCATCAGGCAACTTTCTTACCGGCTGTATGGGAAGAATTGCCTTCTTTTGATTTGTTTTTTGCCCATTTATGCTTAAAAGCGGGGCTTCCGGGAGACTGTCTGGTTTATCATCCGAGTATTTACGTATATCAGGCAATAGAGGTGGAAGAGGAGGATTAATCCTTTTTTCTTTTTGCCGATATGTAAATAAAAAAGGTTTGTAATGCTAAGCGTTGACAGATACGGTTTAAATGCCGCAAGTTTTGATTTTTCTTTTACTACCAGCAGCGGTGATAAAATAGAACTCAATATGTTTGACAGCGTTGAAGCTCAAAGCAGTTTTAAAAAAGGAAGAGGTGTAATCTCACAGGAGCTTACATTAAAACATTCTTACGGATATGAATTTCATTATGAAGGTAACGGGCTTGATAAAAACGATTTAAAAGAGATAAAAGAGGCTTTTAAAAAGGTAAAACCTCTTCTTGAAAAGTTTTTAAAACAAAAAGACGCCAATGAAAAGGTTATTTCAAACGTTGCTCATGCTTTAAAATCAAAACTCCCGGAGCCTAAAAACGAAGAACATGAAAAAGCTGTTAAACAAGAAGGGGTAAATACGTTTGATGAGGTGTTAAAATCTATAAAAGCCGGGTTAGAGGAGCTTAATGCAGCTAAAAAACTTTTTGATAAGCTTTTTGACAATTCAAAAAAACTTGATATTTTTGCTTAAAACTCCACTCTGTTTTTTCCGTTTCTTTTTGCTTTATACAATTTTTCATCCGCTCTTTTTATAGCTTCAAAAAGATTTTTATCTGTTTTTCTAATTTCGCTTATACCAAGACTAATGGTGAAACTGATAGTTTTATCTCCGGCTTTTATTTTTAGATTTTGTATGGCTTCTCTTATTTTTTCAGCTATTGTATAAGTGGTTTGGATATTGGAATTTGGAAGAATTAATAAAAACTCCTCTCCTCCGTATCGGATGAAAAAATCGTCTTTTCTTATGTGTTTTTTTATTTCTTCGGTTAAACGTATAAGTACCATATCCCCTACATCATGTCCGTAAGTATCGTTTATTTTTTTGAAATCGTCTATATCGAGCATTATAATGCCTACCTGTGTATCGGAGAGCTGATATTTTAAAAACAGTTCATGGGCTTTTTCTTTTAAAAATCTTCTGTTAAAAATATTGGTAAGGCCGTCTTTATATGCTTTTTGTGAATAATCTTCCACTTTTTGAGTTAAAAGAGATATATAGGTTTTGATAGTCTGAGCCACATCTAAAAGGGAATTTCTAAAGCTGTCTAATTCGTCTTTTTCTTTTTGTTTTGGAGGTAGTTTGTCAAATTGTTGATTTTTTATTAAAGATAAAATCTTTTTCATTTCGTTAATTTTATTAAAAATCCAGATAAATAATAAAAATAGTATTGCGATGATTGTTATATAGCTAAATATTTCTATACTCATTTTGTTTTTCATGTAATTTTTTAAAACATTAATTGTTTTTGATATGTCGTCTTTTATTACTATATATCCTATAGTTTCATTAAAAAAGTCGACTATTTTTATTTTGGTATATACCAAATTATTTTTTATTTCATATCCGGGTGCCGCTTCTATTAAATAAGGGGTTCCGATTATCCTGTATCCGTTTATTAAAGGAAGGTCTTTAAAAAATAAATACTTTTTAGGAAGTAAGAATTTTTTTAAAAATTTGTCATTTAAATATATGCTGACACCTTTTGCGTTTAATTTTTCAAACATATTTTTAAATACTTTTATGTGAAGTCCAAAAGAAACGCTTCCAAGAAGCCTGTCTTTATAAATAATCGGGTATGTAGCCCTAAGACCAGGGTATAGTCTGCATATATAAAAGTGTGTGGACGGTTGAAAAGATGTAGAAACCCAGAGTATATCCGCTCTTGCTTTACTGACGTCTATGTTAAAAACTTTAAGGTTTGCAAAATTTACGAAACTTGTAGCGGGTCTTTTAAAAAAATGAATTTCTTCAAGAAGGTCTTTTTCGTGTAAAGAGGTATAAAGCGGTTTTACAAAATTTATAAGTTTTGTTCTGTTGTTTTCTAAAAATGCGTTGATAACTATATCAGAAGAACTTATAAATTTGGCAAAAGCGTTTAGAAAATCTTTTTTATTTTTCAGCATTAAGGAGAATTCTTTATTTCTTAACTCATAAATTTCTTTTGCTTTTTGCTGGGTGATTAATTTTATTTCCTGTTGAGAATAATAGAGGGTAAGCCCTATAACAAAAACGCTTAAAAGAAATATTGCAAAATACACCTTATATTTCATTTTTGTCCTTTTAATGCCCAAAAGGGCAAAATATCAGTCTGCTTTTAAAATAGCTCCGTTACTTGCGTTTGTTACAAGGGCTCTGTATTGTTTCAGCCAGCGTCCCGGTACTTCTTTTTTAAGGGGAGTGAATTCTTTTTTTCTTTTTTCAATTTCTTCATCGCTTAATTTAACATTTATAGAAAAATTATCCACGTCAATTTCTATAATGTCTCCGTCTTTAAGAAGACCTATCATTCCGCCCTCAGCCGCTTCAGGACTGATATGTCCGATGCTTAGTCCTCTTGTAGCGCCTGAAAATCTACCATCAGTAATAAGTGCTACTTTGTCACCAAGTCCCATTCCCATAATAAGACTAGTAGGTGCCAGCATTTCCTGCATACCCGGTCCTCCCTTTGGACCTTCGTATCTGATGACAACCACGTCGCCTTCTTTTACTTTTCCCGAAGTAATTCCTTCTATCGCATCTTGTTGGGAATCAAAACAAACCGCTTTACCCGTAAATTTTCTCTCACCCGTAATTCCGGCGGTTTTAATTACGCATCCTTCTTCAGCCAAATTACCAAACAGTATCGCCAAACCTCCGACTTTACTGTAAGGGTTATCTACAGGATGGATAACGCTGTAATCTTTAACCTCGGCGTCTTTAATTCTATCTGCTACCGTACCGCCTTCGATTACAGGATTATCAAGATATAAAATCGTATCGCTTCTTTTGCTGATTTCTTTCATAACCGCGCTTATTCCGCCGGCTCTATTTATATCTTCCATATGTATCGTCTGAAGGGACGGAGAAATTTTTGCTATGTGTGAAGTGTGACGTGCGATTTCATTTATTTTTGCAAGGTCAAAATCAACTCCCGCTTCTTTTGCAATTGCCATCATGTGAAGTACCGTATTTGAACTTCCTCCCATTGCCATATCCACTACAAATGCGTTATGGACTGCTTTTTCGTTGATAATGTTTCTTATTTTGTACTTTTGAGTTAATTTTTCGTCTTTTGCTATTTCACAAATTCTTCTTGCCGCTTTTCTTAATAATTCTTCTCTCTCAGGTGTAAGCGCTAAAATAGTTCCGTTTCCTTTTAGGGCTATTCCCATAGCTTCTATTAACGTATTCATACTGTTTGCCGTAAACATTCCGCTACAGCTTCCTCCACCAGGACATGCCAGACATTCAAGCTGGTACAGTTTTTCTTCGTCCAGTTCGCCTTTTTCAAACTTTCCTACCCCTTCAAATACCGTGGCAAGGTCAATCGGAGTACCGTCCGGAAGATGACCGGCTCTCATAGGACCGCCTGTTACAAAAATAGTCGGTACGTTTACTCTTAATGCACCCATTACCATACCCGGAGTTATTTTGTCGCAGTTTGGAATACAGATAAGTGCGTCAAGTTTATGAGCGTTCATAACGGTTTCGATTGAGTTTGCGATAATTTCACGGCTTGGAAGGCTATAAAGCATGCCGTCGTGTCCCATAGCGATTCCGTCATCCACGCCTATTGTATTGAATTCAAAAGGCACACACCCGTTTTTTCTTATTTCGTCTTTTACGATTTCTGCGTATTTGTTTAAGAAAAAATGCCCGGGAATTATTTCTATAAAGCTGTTTGCCACACCGATAAAAGGTTTGTCAAAATCTTCGTCTTTAAGACCGCAGGCTCTAAGCAGACTTCTGTGAGGGGCTCTGTGCCACCCTTTTTTTATTTCGTCACTTCTCATTTTCTTCCTTTTTTATTGCTATTTTATCACAAATCGCTAAAAATTTATTAAAATTCTTAATAAAGAATAGAAAAGGGAATGTATGCAACTAGAAGAATTTTTAAACGACTATTTTAAAGAGATAAAAGAAGTTGGAGATTTTCATTTTAATTATCTTATTTCACATAAATTTAAATTTCCAAAGACCAACTATATTGAACTCAAACGCTTTATAGATACAGCCGTTAATTTTCTTAAGAATATAGATAAAAAGATTCTTGAGGGTTTAGCGGGAAAACTGTACGGAGATATAAACGTTTTGTATGATTTTTATAAAAATTTTGAAAAAAAATCTCAATATGTAGAACTTGTTTTTTATAATGAATATCTTGAAAATATGGAAAAATATAAATCATTAAAAGAAGAGTATGAGAGTCTTAAAAAAAGTATAGAAAAATATACTGCTACAATATCGATAAGTGAAGAAAAATTAAAATCAATGCCTTCTACCGACCCGGGATATAAGAAACTTAAAAAAATGTATGTTGACGCCATTCATGAACTTTCAAAAAAGAGGGACAGATTTCAGGAAGTGAAAGAAGAACTTGCCAATATAGAAAAAAAAGAAGAATTGCAGTTTTTCCCTAAGTTTAACAAATATAAGGAAATGTATTTAAAAAAGCTTGAAAAAGTTATCAACGTTAAACTGTTTTATTTTGAAAAACTTCTTTGGTATAATGCTTCAAAATCTCGTCCTATTGTTAAATTTTTTGACGAAGCGGGAATAGAGGGGGATTTTTCGACTAAGACTTTTATTAGGTATTTTTTAAGGAATATAGATATGTCAAAATCCCGTAACAGCGACTGGCTTAATTATCTTCAAAAAATATTAAAGGTGGTAGAATGAATCTTTTTATTTCATATACTCCTGAAGAAACCGCTTTTTTATTAAATTTAGTGGAAAAAAAAGGAATTAAACTTGGTGATGACTTAGAATTATTTAATGTGAGATATTTTAAAAATGTAATTCTTAAAAAGAGAGATATTATAAAAACCTATGATTTTATTTATCTGAAAAAAGGCAAACTGGCGGTAGTGGATAAAGAAAAAATTATAAAAATTATAAAACCTGGAGAAGTTTTCGGATTTTGTAAAAAGTTTTTTGGAAAAAAATATCCCGTAATCGCTGTTAATGATAGTGATTTAATTCTTTTTGATATAGAAGAGTCGTATTACGCTTTAAAAAAACTAATTAAATATTTGATTAAAAAAGAGATAAAAAATGTCGTATGATTTGATATAATTATACTCAAAAAAATTAAAGGTTTTGTTTTATGTTTATTTTGCCGAGTAAAGAAGATGCAGATTTTATAGTAGGGCATTCAAAGCAGTTTTTTAGAAAAGACGATAATTTCTTAGATAGACAAACAGCTGTTTATCACTACAAACAGGCTAAATTTGAAGAGTTTGAAAAATTTAAAGATAAAGGCTCTTATGAATTAAGGGGGCTTACTTTTATAAAAAATGATAAAAAGTGGAAAAGGTTTTTAGCGTTACATAAATTTTTTGAGCTTAATCAGGCGCCCGGATGGATGGAAGAAGATTTAAAAAACAAAAAAATAATTAAAGCCGCGGAAAAAATTGACGGAAGTCTATTACAGCCCGTATTGATAGACGGTAAAATTTATTTTAAAACGAAGCTCTCTTTTGAAGCGTATCAGGCAAAAAGAGCAAATGAGATAATGCTTAAAAATCCTGCTATAAAACGGTATATTTTAGATAAATTCAAAGAAAACAAAATTCCGGTATTCGAATATATTTCCCCTAAATCCCAGGTGGTTATGGACTACGGAAAAGAGGATTTGATACTTATTCAGGTAAGGGATTTGAAAACGGGTGAATATGATTTGGAGTTTGAAAAAGAGGCTAAAAGAGAAGGACTTTTATGTGCAAAAGAGTTTGAAATAAAAAGTCTTAAAGAATTTATAAAGCTTGCCGAAACTAAAAAAGATATAGAAGGCTGGATTTTGATTTTTGAGGATATGAAGTTTGTAAAAGTAAAAACGGATGAATATTTAAGAAGGCACAAACTGCTTGGAAAAATTCAGCCTCATGAAATTATTGCCGCTATTTTGGAAAAAAGAGATTATGAATATAAAGAGATTTTAAATAAAAAAAGCGAAAAGTATGAATATTTTAGAGAAATTGAGAATAAGTTTTGGGAAAAATATAATAAGCTTAAAAAAGAAGCAAAAAAAGCGATAAAACTGCCAAAAAAAGTGTTTAAGAAAAAATATGCATTCCATCCATATTACGAACTTTTTGCAATGTGTAAAAACAGGGGAATGGAAGAGTTTGACGGTTGGATAAAAAAGCACACCGCAAGGTTTAAAGGAGCTAAAAAATTTTTAGAGCTTGATTAGCGAGCGGTTTTTAATCATATAAATTTCATCGGCTTTTGCGATTGTTTCAGCCCTGTGGGCTATAATAACCGATGTTCTGCTTTTTAAAAACGGCTCTATGTTTTTAAATACCTTTTCTTCCGTATCGATATCAAGGGCTGAGGTGGATTCGTCAAGTATTATGATTTTAGGTTTGTATAAAAGGGCTCTGGCGATTGCAACGCGCTGTTTTTGTCCTCCGCTGAGTTTTACCCCGTTTTTACCCACATACGTATCAAGCCCTTTTGGCCATTTTTTTACAACTTCTTCAAGTTCGGCCAACTTTAAAGCCTTCCAAATCTCTTTTTCGTCAAAATCTTTGCCAAGAGTGAGATTAAAGCGCAGGGTGTCATTAAAAAGTCTTGTTTCCTGGAGTATCAGGTTTACGTTCTCTCTGATTTTATCAAGTCCTGTTTCTTTATAGCTTATACCGTTATATAAAACGTCCCCTTCGTTCGGGGTAAAAAATCCGGCGATAATTTTTGCTAGAGTCGTTTTTCCTCCGCCGCTCGCACCTATAAGGGCTGTAATTTTTTTAGGCTCAAAAACAGCAGAAGCGTTTTTTAAAATCCACTCACTCTCTTTATATTTGAATGAAACGTCTTTTACCTCAACGTTTACCAAATCTTTAAACGGGTCTTTTTTGTGAGGAAATACCGGCTCTTTTGGAAGTGAGAGGGTTTCGTTTATTCTCTCAAGTGCCGCTTTTGCCCCGAAATACGCGTATTGAATTGATATGATTTCCTGAATCGGAGTCATCATAAACCATAAATATCCGTAAACCGCAAGCATAAGCCCTATTGATAAGCTGTCATACGCTACGGCTAAAATTCCCGCGGCCCTGAATATTTCAAACCCTATTAAAAATATAAGAAAGCTCAGTTTACTGAAAGCTTCGCTTTTGTAGCTGAAATTAAACGATTTTTCTTTAAGCCCACGCGCAAGTTCAAAGAGTCTTTTGAAAAAGTAGTTTTCTTTATTAAATGCTTTTATCTGTTCGAAAAGTTCCAGTGTTTCGATTAATGCTTCCTGGAATACGGAGATGGTTTTGTTTTGTTCGCGTTTGTATTTTTTTACTTTTCTGGCAATTTTCCCTGATAGCACCACTACAAAAGGATTAAGAAACAGTATAAAAAGTCCGAGTTTCCAGTTTATTAATAAAAGCACCGCCGCTACTCCTATAAGAGTCAAAAAAGAGATAACGAATTTGGATACGGATTTTATTAAAAATTCTTCAATAGTGTTTACGTCACTGATAAGGCGGCTTGCTATATCTCCCGTTTTTAGGTTTTCATATTCGTTTATTGAGAGGTGTTTTAAATGGTTTAGGACTCTTATTCTGATTTTATAAGTAATGTCTTTTGTGATTTTTTCAAAAAAACAGGTCTGTAAAATATTTAGTCCAACAAAAGCGGTTCTTAAAAAAACCACTACAAAAAGAGTAACCATTACATAACAAAACGCCGAGCAGTTTCCAAAAATCCGGCTTATGCTCTCCGTCCAGAATCCAGGCTTTTTCAGTAAAACCTCGTCGATTAAAAGAGGCATAAGCATAGGCACGGGAATGGAAATTATCGTAGCTGTTAGCGCTATTAACTGAGCAAGAATGAATTCTTTTTTATATTTTTTTATTTCTTTTAAAAGTTTTTTAAAATTATACATTTTTTTATTCTCTTTTTTTGCAGAA
>JAMOSR010000126.1 GCA_027062985.1 Nautiliaceae bacterium | reverse complement strand
TGGGAAAAGCGTAGGGGAGACACCCTGAACCATTTCGAACCAGGAAGTTAAGCCCTACAGCGCTGATGATACTGCATCCTTACGGATGTGGGAAAGTAGGTCCCCGCTAGGATTTATAGTGTATACTTCTAACCTCTTGAATCTACCTTAGTTAATCTTTACTTTAACCCTTAATATCCTGTCTTTAATCCTTTATTCATTCTAAAGAGTCTGACACTTTTGTTTTGCATTTCTTTTAATCGCTACTGATATATTTGCTCTTTTTAGCAAAATTTGAGTGGTGCGTAAGTAAAAATAGCTACTTGGCTGTCATATTTTTACTTTTTCGTTATTTACATTTTTTCAGCATAAAACAACACTGTCCGATGTAATTAGTGTCTTATTTTTTATTGTATAATTCTTTTAAAAAGAAGGTTACTTGAAAACTTTAATTCTTATTTTAATTGTTGTTTTTTTAAATGCCGATGTTATGCTTTTAAAAAGATATAACGGACAAAATGTTAACGGATGGGTGATGAGTGAAAAATTGGATGGAATAAGGGCTTATTGGGATGGAAAAAATTTGTATACTAAAAACGGTAATGTTATTTTTGCTCCTAAATGGTTTTTGGCTTCTTATCCTCCGTTTGCGATAGATGGTGAGCTTTGGACTAAAAGAGGGGATTTTGCAAATATATCTTCTATTGTACTTTCTAAAAAACCGGGTAAAAAATGGAAGAGTATAAAACATTATATTTTTGATGTTCCAAATGCTAAAGGTAATTTATTTCAACGGTTGTCTATGTTAAAATCTTATAAAAGTAAATTTATTAAAATAATTCCTCAGATAAAAATTTTTAATAAAGAGCAAATTTATTCTTTTTTGAATAATGTGGTCAGAAACGGTGGGGAGGGAATTGTAATAAGAGACCCAGAAGCTTTATATGAAAGAAAAAGAAGTAATAAAATATTAAAATTAAAAAAATATTTTGACGATGAATGCTTGGTAGTAGGGTATACTGCAGGTAAAGGTAAATTTACCGGTATGCTTGGAGCTTTAAAATGTAAATTAAAAAACGGAATTATTATAAAAATAGGAAGCGGCTTTAGTATAATGGAAAGAAAAAATCCTCCGAAAATAGGTTCTTTCGTGACGTTTAAATATTTGGGATATACTAAAAATAACTTACCTAGATTTCCTGTTTTTATGAGAGTAAGAAAGATTAAATAAAGGAAGTATATGATTAGTAGCGATTATTTTAAAAGATTTTTGTTTTTTTTTGTTATTGTAGTTTTGTATAGATTGGTTGTATTGTATACCTCTCAGGTGGATTTGTTTTTTGATGAGGCTTATTACTGGTACTGGTCTAAACATCCTGATTTTGGTTATTATTCAAAACCTCCTATGGTTGCATGGGGAATTTACTTATCTACTCATATTTGTGGAGACAGTGTATTTTGCATAAAATTACCGGCTTTAATTATGCACTCTTTAACTTCAGTGATAGTATATTTTATTTCTAAAGAACTTTTTAACGATGAAAAAATATCTTTTTATGCAGGAATTTCTTATTTAACGTTGCCTTTAATATCTTTTCTTTCCATGGCTATAACAACTGATGCTTTTTTACTGTTTTTTTGGGCTTTTACTCTTTTATTTTTTATAAAAGCACTTAAGTATAATAGACCTTTGTATTGGGTTCTTGCGGGTATAGGCGGCGGATTTGGGCTATTGAGTAAATATACTATGGTAGTTTTTGGTGTAAGTGTTGTTTTATATTTGATTTTTTCTAAAGAGCATAAGAAAATATTAAAAAATAAATATTTTTATATCAGTGTATTTATTGCCGCTTTAATATATTTGCCTAATCTTTTGTGGCAGTTTAATCATCATTTTGTTAGTTTTAAGCATACTAAGGATATAAGCGAAATAGACAGACAATTGTTTCATATTGATAAACTGTTGGAATTTTTAGCCGCTCAGTTTGGTGTATTTGGGCCTGTGTTTTTTGGTGTGCTGTTGTTTTTACTTGTAAAGCCGTTTATAAAAGATGAGAGATTTAAACTTTTATATTTTTTTACTTATGTTATGCTAAGTATTATTTCTTTGGTTGCTTTTTTAAGTAGGGCTTTTGCAAATTGGGCCGCACCTACTTATGTAGCCGGTACTGTTTTGGTTGTTTCTTATTTATTATTTACAAAAAAAGAAAAATTGCTAAAAATAGGAATTGCCATTAATATAATAATGGCACTAATTTTTTATCATTATCATACCTTTTTAAAAATTTTGAATATTGAAATAAGTTCTAAAATAGACCCTTATAAAAGGGTGTTGGGATGGCATCAATTGGCAGAAGAGTTAAAACCCTTAATTATAAAGTATCCTAATAGTGTTATTTTATATGATGATAGAAAAACAATGAGCGAAATGGTTTATTATTTAAGGGAATTTAAAAATCCTTATGTGATGTATAATCCTAAACACCAATATAGAAGCCAGTTTGATATGGACACTAATATGGATAAATTCAAAAATAGAAATTTTATTTATATTACACAAAATAAAGATGTTAATTATTTAAGGAAAAACTTTGATAAAATAGAGCTTTTAAAAGCTGTTAATATTCAGTTATATAATGATTTTCATAGAGAATATTATGTTTATTATTTAAAAAAATACAGAAATAAGTAAAAAACATCAAAATAATCTTGACATTATAAAGTTTTTTTCTTATAATTTCACCCACACAAGCCGGCGTAGCTCAGTTGGCTAGAGCAGCTGATTTGTAATCAGCAGGTCGGGGGTTCGAGTCCCTTCGCCGGCTCCAGTGTAAAAAATCAGCGTTTGACCAGTAAAAAGGTGGGGTTCCCGAGTGGCCAAAGGGGACGGGCTGTAAACCCGTTGGCGTTTGCCTTCGCAGGTTCGAATCCTGCCCCCACCACCATGAGCGGGCGTAGCTCAGTTGGCTAGAGCGTCAGCCTTCCAAGCTGAGGGTCGCGGGTTCGAGTCCCGTCGCCCGCTCCAGTCATGACAAACTGGGAGCTGAGCATACACTTTCTAAAAATATGTTGTCTGCTCAAAAACTCCCGTAATTAATTATTGTTTTGTTAAACAAAACATTGCTAGCAGTGTTTTTGCCCATATAGCTCAGTGGCAGAGCACTTCCTTGGTAAGGAAGAGGTCGCCGGTTCAATCCCGGCTATGGGCTCCAGCAAGGCCTTGTTGGAGACCATGATGAGCTAAAAAATATTATATAAAAATTTTAAATGGAGGAATAAAATGGCAAAAGAAAAATTCCAAAGAACCAAACCACACGTTAACATCGGTACAATCGGACACGTTGACCACGGTAAAACTACTCTTACAGCAGCTATTTCTGGTGTTCTTGCTCAAAAAGGTCTTTCTGAAATGAAAGATTACGATCAAATTGACAACGCTCCAGAAGAGAGACAAAGAGGTATTACTATTAATACATCTCATGTAGAATATGAAACTGAAAAAAGACATTACGCTCACGTTGACTGTCCAGGACACGCAGACTACGTTAAAAACATGATTACTGGTGCTGCTCAGATGGACGGAGCTATCTTAGTTGTTGCGGCGACTGATGGTCCTATGCCACAAACTAGAGAGCACATTCTACTTTCAAGACAAGTTGGTGTTCCAGCAATCGTTGTATTCTTAAATAAAATGGATATGGTTGATGATGAAGAACTACTTGAACTTGTTGAAATGGAAGTTAGAGAACTTCTAAGCGAATATGATTTTGACGGTGACAATGCTCCAGTTATCGCTGGTTCAGCTCTTAAAGCACTTGAAGAAGTAAAAGCTGGTCAACTTGGTGAGTGGTCAGAAAAAATTATGGAACTTATGAACGCAGTTGACGAATACATCCCAACTCCTGAGAGAGATACTGAAAAAGATTTTCTAATGCCAATCGAAGACGTATTCTCTATTTCTGGTAGGGGTACAGTTGTTACAGGAAGAATTGAAAGAGGTACTCTTCACTTAGGTGATGATGTAGATATCGTTGGATTTAAACCAACAAGAACTACAAAAGTTACTGGTATTGAAATGTTTAGAAAAGAAATGGACGAAGCTCAAGCTGGTGACAACGTAGGGGTACTTCTAAGAGGTATCGGAAAAGACGAAGTTGAAAGAGGTATGGTTCTTGCAAAACCAGGAAGTATTACACCTCATACAAAATTCGAAGCAGAAGTTTACGCATTAACTAAAGAAGAGGGTGGAAGACATAAGCCATTCTTTAACGGATACAGACCACAATTCTACATCAGAACAACTGACGTAACTGGTACTATTCAATTACCAGAAGGTGTAGAAATGGTTATGCCTGGTGATAACGTAAAATTAACTGTAGAATTAATCGCTCCAATCGCACTTGAAGAAGGTACAAGATTCGCTATCAGAGAAGGTGGTAGAACTGTAGGTGCTGGAGTTGTTACTAAAATTATAGAATAAGGGCTTTCCCCTTATTTTTAAAGGATAATGATGAGAGAAATTATTCATCTAAAATGTACTGAGTGTGGGAGATTTAATTACCACACTACAAAAGAAAAAAGAAAACATCCTGAAAAGTTTGAAATTAGAAAATACTGTAAATGGTGTAATAAACACACTGTTCACAAAGAATCTAAACTTTAATTTTGGGCTTTTTGCCCTTTCATTAGACTCTATAAAGTAGGGTCTAATGAGCGGGCGTAGCTCAGTTGGCTAGAGCGTCAGCCTTCCAAGCTGAGGGTCGCGGGTTCGAGTCCCGTCGCCCGCTCCACTTAGGGCAGTAGCTCCAATGGTAGAGCGGCGGTCTCCAAAACCGCTTGTTGGGGGTTCGAGTCCCTCCTGCCCTGCCATCAAAATGCCAATTTTTGGAAGAGGTTTGTTATGAACAAAATAAAAGCTTTTATAGATTATGTTAAAGCTGCAAAAGCTGAATTAGATAAAGTTATTTTTCCGACACCTAATGAAGTAAAGCAGGCTTTTATTTCTGTAGTAGTAATTGTAACTGTTGTTACACTGTTTTTAAGTTTAGTGGATTTAATAATGAGCGGAATTCTTAAAGTAGTATTATAAGGATAAATATGGCTGAAAATAAAAATATGCAATGGTATGCTCTTCAAGTTTATTCTGGAAGTGAACTTGCCGTAAAAAAAGCTATTGAAAACTTAAAAAAAGAGCTTCATTTGGAAGATAAAATAGGTCAGGTAATAGTGCCTACAGAAGAAGTTATAGAAGTAAAAAACGGTAAGAAAAAAATATATGAAAGAAGTATTTATCCTGGATATGTGTTTTTAGAAGCCGATTTGGATACTGCACTTTGGCATAAAATTCAATCTCTTCCAAAAGTTGGTAGATTCATTGGTGAATCTAAAAAGCCAACTCCTCTTAAAAAAGAAGATATAGAGCTTATTTTACAAAAAGCAAAACAAAAATCTGCGCCTAAACCTAAGGTTAGTTTTGAAGAAGGTGAAGTTGTAAGAATCATAGACGGTCCTTTTGCTAACTTTACAGGTGAGGTTGAAGATTTTGATTATGAAAAAGGTATGCTAAAACTAAATGTTACCATTTTTGGTAGAAGCACGCCTGTAGAAATACATTACACAAAAGTAGAAAAAATTGTATAAAGGATAAGGGATGGCAAAAAAAGTAGTAGAGGTTCTTAAACTTCAAATCCCAGCAGGTAAAGCAAATCCATCACCTCCGGTAGGTCCGGCACTAGGACAAAGAGGTATTAACATTATGGAATTCTGTAAAGCGTTTAATGAAAAAACAAAAGATATGATGGGCTTTACAATTCCTGTTGAAATTACAGTATATAGTGATAGAAGCTTTACATTTATCACTAAACAACCGCCAGCGACTGACTTTTTGAAAAAAGCTGCCGGTATTACAAAAGGTAGTTCAAATCCTCTTAAAGAAAAAGTTGGAAAAATTACAAAAGCTCAGCTTAGAGAAATAGCTGAGAAAAAACTTCCAGATTTAAATACTGATGATGTTGAAGTTGCAATGAAAACTATTGCTGGAAGTGCAAGAAGTATGGGAATAGAAATAGTAGATTAATACCACCTGAGTGGAAGCAAAAAATTGCGTAGGAGTGAAAATGGCAAAAAAACATGGTAAAAGATATCAAGAGCTCTTAAAGAAAATAGATAAAGACGTATATTCTTTAAAAGAAGCTGTTGAAAAAGTAAAAGAATTAAAATCTGCAAAATTTGACGAAACTGTTGAACTTGCGCTTAGACTTGGTGTTGACCCAAGACATGCTGATCAAATGATTAGAGGTAGTGTAGTATTGCCTCACGGAACAGGAAAAGAAGTAAAAGTTGCTGTTCTTGCAAAAGATGACAAAGCAGAAGAGGCTAAAGCTGCAGGGGCTGATATTGTAGGAGAAGATGAAATTCTGGAAATGATCCAAAATGGAAATCTTGATTTTGATATTTTGATAGCAACGCCTGATATGATGGGTAAACTTGGAAGATTCGGTAAAATTTTAGGACCTAAAGGTCTTATGCCAAACCCTAAAACAGGAACAGTTACTGTAGATGTTGCTACTGCTGTTAAAAATGCAAAAGCAGGTCAAGTTAATTTTAGAGTTGACAAAAAAGGTAATATGCACGTAGGAATCGGGAAAGCGAGTTTTACACCTGAGCAATTGCTTGAAAATGCGATTGCATTCGTAGAAAAAATTAATAAAATGAAACCGGCAAGTGCTAAGGGAAGATATATTCAAAACGCGGCACTAAGCCTTACTATGAGCCCAAGCGTTAAGCTAGACGTTAACGAATTAGCAGAATATAAATAAACACTAGGCAAAGGTGCCTAAGTCCAAGTGACTTAGAAAGCAGGAGGCTTTAAAAGCCTTAATTTCCTGCCGAGTCTAAGAGAAAGGAGCTTTATGAAAAAAGAATTAAAACAACAAATTGTTGAAGAGCTTTCTAAAGAATTTACCAATGAAGTAAGTATTTTTTATGCTGATTTTAAAGGTCAGAGGGTAAAGGATTTAGAAACTTTAAGAAAAGCTGTTAGAGAAGCGGGAGGAAAAGCAAAAGTAGTAAAAAATACGCTTGCTAGAATTGCTCTTAAAAATAATGGAATCGAAGCTGATTTTGAAGAAAACAATATTTTTATATGGGGTGAGGACCAAATCACTCTTGCTAAAATAATTACAAAACACGCAAAAGATTTTAAAGACAGTTTTAAAATTAAGGGTGCCGTAGTTGAAGGTGAAGTTAAAGATGCCGCATATGTAGAAGAAGTAAGTAAACTTCCTACAAAAGATGAATTACTTGGTATGGTTGCATTTATGATGAAATCTCCTGTTGCAAAATTTGCATGGGGACTTCAAAAACTGATTGAAAAAAAAGAACAAGAATAAAAATAAAATAAAAAATAGGAGGAGTAGTTATGGCATGTACATTTGAACAAATTTTAGAAACTATTGAAAACTTAACAGTTAAAGAATTAAACGAGTTAGTAAAACTTTTTGAAGAAAAATTTGAAGTGAGCGCACAACCTACAGTAGTAGCCGGTGCTGGAGCAGCAGGTGGAGAAGCAGCTGAGGAGAAAACTGAGTTTGATGTAATCTTAAAAGACCCAGGTGCTAAAAAAATTAACGTAATTAAAGTTGTAAGACAAATTACTGGTGCAGGGCTTAAAGAAGCTAAAGAGATGGTAGATGGTGCACCTACTACAATTAAAGAAGCAGTAAGCAAAGAAGAAGCGGAAGAAATCAAAAAAGCACTAGAAGAAGCGGGAGCTACAGTAGAAGTTAAATAATTTCTTCCTTGCTTTTTTTCGTTTTTTTTGATATAAAATAATTTATTTAATAATTTCTACAACAAAATCTCACCCAGGAGCGCCTATGCTAAACCAATTAAAATCAGCTAATAGATTAAGACTTGATTTTTCAAAAATCCCTCAAATATTGGATATTCCTAATCTTTTACATCTTCAGCAAAATTCGTTTAAAGATTTTATAAATCCTGAAGAACCTGAAAAGAGTGGAATTCATAAAGTGTTTAAATCAATGTTTCCAATTACAGATGCCCAAAACAGAATTACGCTTGAATATGCCGGAATTGAATTTAAAAAGCCTAAATATACGGTTAGAGAATGTATGGAAAAAGGCCTTACATATTCTATTCCGATTAAAATAAAAATAAGACTTATATTACATGAAAGAGATGAAAAAACGGGTGAAAAAATAGGTATTAAAGATATTAAAGAACAAACCCTATTTATTAGAGACATTCCTTTAATGACGGAAAGAACCAGTTTTATTATAAACGGGGTTGAAAGAGTTATTGTTAATCAGCTTCACAGAAGTCCGGGAGTTATATTTAAGCAAGAAGAAGCTCAAAATTCGAATAAACTATTGTATTCTGCTCAGATTATTCCGGATAGAGGAAGCTGGGTATATTTTGAATATGACGTAAAAGATGTTTTATATGTAAGAGTTAATAAAAGAAGAAAAGTACCTGTTACAATCTTACTTCGAGCTATGGATTATAGCAAAGAAGATATTTTAAAAATGTTTTATCCTTTAATAGATATTTATGTAAAAAATAATATGTTTTTAATGCCTACATCTCAATTAGAAGTAGGAAAATTTGATTATGACTTAAAAGATGAAAACGGAAATGTAATACTTCCTGCCGGAAAAAGACTTACTAAAAGAAAATTAAAAGAGCTTCAAGAAAAATACGAATTTGTTGAATATCCTATAGATTTGCTTCTTGATAGACATTTAGCAGAGCCTATTTACGACCCGCTAACAGGGGAAATTTTATTTGATACATTAACTGTTTTAAATGAAGTTAAACTTAAAAAAATAGCCGAATCTCAAATAGAGCATTTTAAAATCGTTAATGACTTAGCAGATGGTGTTGACGATGGAATTTTAAGAGCTTTTCATCAAGATATAGAAACTTTAAAAATTTTAAAACAGACTGAAGGTATTGAAAACGAAAACGATTTGGCAAGAATTAGAATTTATAAGGTAATGAGACCAGGTGAGCCTGCGAATCCTCAAACGGCAAAAGAACTGTTTGAAAAACTGTTTTTTGACCCGGAAAGATATGATTTGACAAAAGTCGGTCGTATGAAAATGAACCATAAACTTGGTTTAAACGTACCTGATGAAGTAACCGTTTTAACTTACCAAGATATTATTAAAACTATTCAATATTTAATTGGAGTAAAAAACGGTGTAGGTCAAATAGATGATAGAGACCATTTAGGAAACAGAAGAATTAGAAGTATAGGTGAGCTTTTAGCAAATAAACTTCAAGACGGTCTTGCTAAAATGCAAAAAACTATTAAAGATAAAATGACTACGGTTACCAATGTTAACGATTTATTACCGATGGATTTAGTAAATACAAAACTTGTAACCACTACAATTTTAGACTTTTTTGCAACAGGTCAGCTTTCTCAGTTTATGGATCAAACAAACCCATTAAGCGAAGTTGCCCATAAAAGAAGATTATCCGCTCTTGGTGAAGGCGGAGTTACAAGAGAAAGGGCCGGATTTGAAATCAGGGACGTTCATCCAAGTCATTACGGTAGAATTTGTCCTATTGAAACACCTGAAGGTCAAAATATCGGTCTTGTAAATACACTCTCAACCTATGCGAAAGTAAATGAGTTTGGATTTATCGAATCTCCTTACAGAGTTGTAAAAGACGGACGTGTTACGGATGAAATTGTTTATTTAACAGCGACTCAGGAAGAAGAAAAAGTAATTGCTCCGGCATCAGTTAGAATTGATGAGGAAACAGGCGAAATTCTTGAGGATTTAATTGAAGCAAGAAAAGACGGTGAAATTATCTTAGTGGATAAAAAAGAAGTGGACCTTTATGACCTTAACCCTAAAATGATTGTAGGGGTGGGTGCGAGTTTAATTCCATTCTTAGAGCATGACGACGCAAACAGGGCTCTTATGGGTTCTAACATGCAGCGTCAAGGTGTTCCACTGCTTAGAAGTGAAGCGCCGATTGTGGGTACAGGAATGGAAAAATACGTAGCTCGCGATGCATGGCAGATTGTAAAAGCAAAAAGAGGCGGAAAAGTTATTAAAGTAGACGCTAAAAACATCTATATCCTCGGAGAAGATGAAAACGGTGCTTATATAGACCATTATGGGCTTGAAAAATATTTAAGAACAAACCAGAATACATGCTTTGACCAAAGACCTATTGTTAAAGAAGGCGATATTGTAAAAGCCGGAGATGTTATTGCTGATGGCCCTAATATGGATAACGGTGAAATTGCTCTTGGTAAAAATGTTCTTGTTGCTTTTATGCCATGGAACGGATATAACTTTGAGGATGCTATTGTTCTTAGTGAAAGAATTATTAAAGACGATGTGTATACGTCTGTTCATATTTACGAAGAAGTTTGTGAGGTTAGAGAACTTAAACACGGACTTGAAGAGCTTACAGCCGATATTCCGGGGGTAAAACCAGAACATCTTCAACATTTGGATGAAAGCGGAATTATTAAAGTTGGAACATATGTAAAACCCGGTATGATTTTAGTCGGTAAAATTTCTCCAAAAGGCGATGTAAAACCGACACCGGAAGAGAGACTACTTAAATCAATTTTTGGTGATAAGTCTGGTCATGTGGTAAACAGTTCGCTTTACGCTCCTGCTAGTATGGAAGGTGTTGTAATAGACGTTAAGGTTTATACTAAAAAAGGTTATGAACTTGATGAAAGAGCAAGACGCGCTTATGAAGAAGAAAAACAAAAAATAGAGGATATTTATAAAAACAAACTTTCAATTATCGATAAAGAGGAAATGATAGCGTTAAGTACTCTTTTATCTCAAAGGGCTATTGTTAAAGATTTGGAACTTAACGGGAAACATTATAAAGCAGGAGATAAAATTCCAAAAGAAGAGCTTGAAAATATTAATAAATTCCTACTGTTGAGTTTAGTTGAATATTATGATGAAGCTACAAAACAGGAATTTGAAAATATAAAAGCTAAATATCAGGCGGAAAAAGAAAATATAAGAAAAGAGTACGATGAAAAACTAGAAGTACTTGAAAGAGACGATATTCTTCCAAACGGCGTTGCTAAAATGGTTAAAGTTTATATTGCCAATAAAAGGAAAATTAAAGTCGGTGATAAAATGGCGGGTCGACACGGAAACAAAGGTATCGTAAGTATTATTGTTCCTGTTGAAGATATGCCTTATATGAAAGACGGAAAAACAGTTGATATCGTTTTAAATCCGCTTGGGGTTCCGTCAAGGATGAATATCGGGCAGATTCTTGAAGTTCATTTAGGGCTTGTAGGTAAAAAACTTGGAGAACAGATTCAGGATATTCTAAAAGAAAAACAAAACGATATGATGGAAAAACTTAGAGCTAAAATGAAAGAAATAGTAAAAGTGGCTCATTTTGGAGAGCGTTTTGAAAAATTCCTTGATAGTTTGACTAATGAAGAATTATTAAAATATGCTCAGGATTGGGCTAAAGGCGTTAAATTTTCAACTCCGGTTTTTGAAGGGGTAACAGAAGAAGAATTTAAGAAACTGTTTGAAATGGCGGGAATTCCAGAAGACGGTAAAACTCAGCTTTATGACGGAAAAACGGGTGAGCCTATTAAAGAGAGGGTAAATGTCGGATATATGTATATGCTAAAACTTCACCACTTAGTTGATGATAAAGTTCATGCAAGAAGTATAGGACCATACTCTCTTATTACCCAGCAGCCTGTCGGTGGTAAAGCGCTATTTGGTGGTCAAAGATTTGGGGAAATGGAAGTATGGGCACTTGAAGCATACGGTGCGGCATATAACCTTAAAGAGATGTTAACTACTAAATCAGATGACGTTGAAGGTAGAAATAAAGCCTACAGAGCACTGACAAGAGGTGAAAATGTACCTATTGAGGGATTATCTGAAACATTTTTTGTTTTAAGCAAAGAACTTAGAGCTCTTGGCCTTGATTTAGAGTTTTATAAAAAGGAAGAGGACAATGAAGAAATTTAAATATATCAAACTTGACTGGGACGAAGAGACAAGACCGCAGGACATTGATGCGGTTCAGGTAAAAATAGCATCTCCAGAAGAGATTCTTTCTTGGTCTCACGGTGAGGTTAAAAAACCGGAAACTATAAACTATCGTACATTAAAGCCTGAGAGAGACGGGCTTTTTTGTGCAAAAATTTTCGGTCCTATTAATGATTATGAATGTCTTTGCGGTAAATATAAAAAAATGCGCTACAAAGGAATTGTTTGTGAAAAATGTGGGGTAAAAGTTACATCAAGTAAAGTAAGACGTGAACGATTCGGGCATATCGAACTTGTAACTCCTGTGGCGCATATCTGGTATGTATCTAACCTTCCAAGTAGAATAGGGACTCTTCTTGATATTAAAATGAAAGACCTTGAGAGGGTACTTTATTATGAAGCTTACGTGGTTTACGAACCAGGTGATGCTCCTGTAAAAAGAGGTGATGTACTTGTAGAGGAAGAATATAGAAAACTTATAGAGCTTTACGGAGATACAGGTTTTCATGCCGAAATGGGAGCCGAAATTATCAGAAAAATGCTTGAAGAACTTGATTTGCCTGAAATGTATTATTCGTTAAAAGAAGAGCTTAAAAATACAAAAAGCGAGGCCAGAAAAAAAGATATTGTTAAAAAACTTAAAATTGTTGAAGGTTTCTTAAATAGTGATAACAGACCTGAATGGATGATAATGTCTGTAATTCCTGTACTTCCGCCAGACCTACGTCCTCTTGTCGCGCTTGACGGAGGTAAATTTGCGGTTGCCGATGTTAACGACCTGTATAGAAGGGTAATTCATAGAAACCAAAGACTTAAAAGGCTAATCGAACTAGACGCCCCTGAGATTATTATCAGAAACGAAAAAAGAATGCTTCAAGAAGCTGTTGACGCGCTTTTTGACAACGGTAGACGTGGAAATACGATTAAAGGTGCTAATAAAAGGCCTCTAAAATCGCTTAGCGATATTATTAAAGGTAAAACGGGTAGATTTAGACAAAACCTTCTTGGTAAAAGGGTTGATTATTCGGGAAGAAGTGTTATTGTGGTCGGACCAAACCTTAGAATGGACCAATGCGGTCTTCCTAAGAAAATGGCATTAGAGTTATTTAAACCGCATTTAATTGGTAAACTTCAGGAAAAAGGTTATGCTACGACAATTAAACAGGCAAAAAGACATATTGAAGAAAAAACACCTGAAGTTTGGGAGTGTCTGCAAGAGGTTGTTGACCAGTATCCTGTGCTTTTAAACAGGGCGCCTACACTTCATAAATTGTCAATTCAGGCGTTTCACCCGGTACTTATTGACGGAAATGCCATTCAATTACATCCGTTAGTTTGTGCGGCGTTTAACGCGGACTTTGACGGTGACCAAATGGCGGTACACGTGCCTTTAAGTCAAGAGGCTATTGCTGAAGCTAAAATTTTAATGTTAAGTTCTATGAACATTCTATTACCGGCTTCAGGTAAAGCTATTGCCGTACCTAGCCAGGATATGGTACTTGGAGTTTATTATATTTCACTTGTAAAAGACGGAGTAAAAGGTGAGCATAAACTGTTTGCAAATCCTGAGGAAGTATTAATAGCATTTGATGAAGGTGCCGTTGATTTACATGCAAAAATAAAGGTAAAAGTAAAAGGCGAAATTGTAGAAACTACGCCTGGTAGAATGATTTTACATTCAATTACGCCTGATTTTGTACCTGTTGAAATGTATAATAAAATTATGAAGAAAAAAGACATATCTTCGCTTGTAGATTATGTTTACAAAGTTGGAGGTCTTAAAGTAACGGCTGAATTTTTGGATAAGCTTAAAAATTTAGGTTTCAGATATGCGGCAAAAGTAGGGGTATCTATTTCTATGGCAGATATCATCGTTCCTGAAGATAAACCAAAAATTATCGAAGAGGCTCTTAAAAAAGTAAAAGAAGTTCAGGAGCAATATAAAAAAGGTCTTTTAACCGAGCAGGAAAGATACAATAAAATTATCGATATCTGGACTAAAGTGGATAATGATATTAAAGAAAAACTTCTTGAAATTATGAAAAAAGACAAAGACGGATTTAACTCTATTTATATGATGGCCGACTCTGGGGCTAGAGGTAGTGCGTCTCAGATTAAACAGTTAGCCGGTATGAGGGGGCTTATGGCAAAACCTAACGGTGAAATTATTGAAACTCCAATTATTTCAAACTTTAAAGAAGGTCTAAACGTTCTTGAGTTTTTTATTTCAACTCACGGTGCGAGAAAAGGTCTTGCCGATACTGCGCTTAAGACAGCAAGTGCGGGGTATCTGACAAGAAAACTTGTTGACGTGTCTCAAAACTTTAGAGTCATTATGGAAGATTGTGGAACTCATGAAGGTGTTGAGGTAACTGACATTACGGACGGGTCAACGCTAGTTGAGAGTCTTGAAGAGAGAATTTACGGAAGAGTCTTAGCCGATGATGTATACGACCCTATTACTAACGAAGTGCTTTATACCGAAGGTACGTTAATTACTGAAGAAGAAGCAAAAGAAATCGTTAGAAAAGGTGTAAAATCAGTCAAAATTAGAAGTGCTTTAACTTGTAAAGCGCCAAAAGGTATATGTGCTAAGTGTTACGGAATGAACCTGGCTGAGAGACGTCTTGTAAAAGTGGGTGAGGCTGTAGGTATTATTGCGGCTCAGTCTATTGGGGAACCTGGTACTCAGCTAACACTTAGAACGTTCCATACAGGTGGTATCGCCGGGTCAACTCAGGAAGAGAGACAAATAGTTGCAAGTAAATACGGTTATATCAGATATTACAATATTGAAACATATAACAGAGACGGTAAAAAAATTGTAGCCAACAGACGTAATGCGGCTGTGCTTTTGGTGGAGCCAAAACTAAAAGCCCCATGTGACGGGATTGTAAAAATTGAAACACAGCACGAAGAGGTGTTGGTGGAAGTTCATTGTGATGATGGAACAATCAAAAGATATTCTTTAAGAAAAAACGATATCGTTAAAGGTACAGAACTTGCTGGAATTGCCGGAAAAACAGAAGGGAAACTTTATATTCCTTATAAAAACGCTCCTGTTAAAAAAGACGATGCTATAGTTGAGGTAATAAAAGAAGCATGGTATGTTCCGCAACGTATTCCATACGGAGCTGAGCTTAAAGTTGATGACAATGAGCCGGTTCCTATGAAAGTAGAAAGTAAAGCCAGTGGTATTGTTAAATATTATAAATTAACAGGTGACCATCTTGAGAGAGTTTATGACCTAAAAGCTGGAACTGAAATAGGCCTTGACAATGAATATAAAGGTCTGTTTGCGGTAATCGTTGATGAAAACGACAGAGAAGCGGACAGATATTATATTGTAAGAGGAAGTAAAATTTTAAAAGATGATAACGCGCCTGTAAAAGCGGGAGAAGTTATTGCCGAACCTATTAGCGGTGAGAGCAAGGTAATTGCCGAGTGGGATCCGTTTGCCAACCCAATCTTAGCGGAAGCTGACGGTGTTGTTAAATTTGAAGATGTAATTGACGGATTTACGGTAACTACTCAAATTGACGAATTAACGGGTGAATCAAGAATTATTGTAAAAGAGTATTTACCAAAAGGATATCATCCAAGAATTATTTTAGCGGCAAAAGACAGAGTTTATGAATATGTACTTGAGCCAAAAACAGTTATTCATGTCCAAGAAGGTACTGAAGTTAAACAAGGTGATATTTTAGCTAAAACACCAAAAGCAGTTGCAAAATCAACGGATATTACAGGAGGTCTTCCAAGAGTTAACGAACTATTTGAAGCAAGACGTCCTAAATCACCGGCTATTATCAGTGAAATAGACGGGATTGTAAAATTTGGAAAATCTATTAGAGGAAAACAAAGACTAATAGTTGAGGGTGAGAGTGCCGTTAAAGAATATCTAGTACCAGCTGATAGACAAATTTTGGTTCACGAAGGCGATTTTGTTCATGCAGGTGAGAGATTAACAGACGGTCAAATTTCAAGTTATGATATTTTAAATATCCTTGGGGAAAAGGCGCTTCAACAATATATTGTTGCCGAAGTTCAAAAAGTATACAGACTTCAAGGGGTTAATATTAATGATAAACATATCGAACTTATCGTAAATCAAATGTTAAGACAGGTTAGAATTGTAGATAGCGGAGATACTAAGTTTATCGAAGGTGATTTGGTAAGTAGAAAGATGTTTAACGAAGAAAACGAAAGAATTAAAAAATTCGGCGGTGAACCTGCTATTGCCGAACCGGTATTAGTCGGTATTACAAGAGCGGCGATTCAAAGTGACAGTTTCATTTCTGCCGCTTCATTCCAGGAAACAACAAGAGTACTTACTGAAGCTAGTATTCAAGGGAAATTCGATTATCTTGAAGACTTTAAAGAAAATATCGTACTTGGAAGAGTTGTGCCTGTAGGTACAGGAATGTTTTATCATAAAGACAGAGACCTTAAACTTGATCATATCGGAGAGGATGAATAATCCTCTTTCCTTTTTATAAGGAAAAAATTATTTGTAAATCTTCATAAATCTTGATATAATTCCGCACTAAAAACTATTCAAAATTTCAGAAAAAAGGAAGCGAATGCCTACTATAAACCAATTAGTAAGAAAAGGTAGAAAAAAAGTTATCAAAAAATCAAAGTCACCTGCGCTTGTAAGCTGTCCTCAAAGAAGAGGGGTTTGTACGAGAGTTTATACCACTACTCCTAAAAAACCTAACTCAGCTTTGAGAAAAGTTGCAAAAGTCAGACTTACTAGCGGATATGAAGTAATTAGTTACATCCCGGGTGAAGGTCACAACCTACAAGAACACAGCATTGTGCTAGTAAGAGGTGGTAGGGTAAAAGACTTACCAGGGGTTAAATATCACATCGTAAGAGGTGCTTTAGATACTGCCGGTGTTAAAGGAAGAGTTCACTCTAGAAGTAAATACGGAACTAAAAAATCTGAAGCCGGTAAAAAATAATTTACTTTAAAATAGGTTAAAGAAGCTCAAAACGCAATAGTTGGTTTTGGTTATAGTAGGAGCGATATTAAATGGATAATGTAAAATGTAAAATGGAAAATTTTCCATTTTCAATTGTTGAATTTTCCATTGAATTTGCTCCTCACTGCCAAAAGGTAGAGTAAGTCCTGTGAAATGCAGGGTAAAAAACTGAAGAGAAGGAGAATTTTATGAGAAGAAGAAGAGCCCCAAAAAGACCTGTAATGCCGGATCCGGTATATAACAGCGAAGTAGTTACAAAATTTATTAACAAAGTTATGTGGGACGGAAAAAAAACATTAGCTGAAAAAATCGTATACGGTGCTATTGAAAAATTAAACGAAAAAGGCGAAGAAAAAGGAATTGACGTTTTCTTTAAAGCAATTGAAAATGTAAAACCTTTACTTGAAGTTAGAAGCCGTAGAGTTGGTGGTGCCACATACCAGGTTCCTATGGAAGTAAGACCAGAAAGACAACAAACTTTAGCAATTAGATGGATTGTTGACGCGGCAAGAAACAGAAACGAAAGAACTATGGTAGAAAGACTTGCTAACGAACTTTGGGATGCTGCGAATGAAAGAGGAGCGGCATTTAAGAAAAGAGAAGATACTCATAGAATGGCAGAAGCTAACAAAGCGTTTGCTCACTACAGATGGTAAAAACAAATTGAAAATTATAAATGGAAAATGGAAAATGAGCTTCAAGTTTTTCCTTTTCTTTTTTCTTCATAATCTACAACTACAAATTTACACAAGGAGAATATAATGCCAAGAAAGACGCCTATTGAGAAGGTTAGAAATATCGGTATCGCAGCCCACATCGACGCGGGTAAAACCACTACAACTGAGAGAATTCTTTATTACACAGGTGTAAGTCATAAAATCGGTGAGGTGCACGAAGGTGCAGCTACTATGGACTGGATGGAACAAGAAAAAGAAAGAGGTATTACAATTACTTCAGCGGCTACTACATGTTTTTGGAAAGACCATCAAATTAACATTATCGATACACCGGGGCACGTTGACTTTACAATTGAAGTTGAAAGAAGTATGAGAGTACTTGACGGTGCTATTGCGGTATTCTGTGCCGTTGGTGGGGTTCAGCCTCAAAGTGAAACTGTTTGGAGACAGGCAAATAAATATCATGTACCAAGAATTGCTTTTGTTAATAAAATGGACAGAATAGGTGCTGATTTTTATAACGTTGAAAAACAAATTAAAGAAAGATTAAAAGCAAATCCGGTTCCTATTCAAATTCCAATCGGAGCGGAAGATAACTTTAAAGGTGTAGTTGATTTAGTAAAAATGAAAGCGCTTGTTTGGGAAGACGAAGCTGCACTTGGAAGTAAATATGAAATTGAAGATATTCCTGCGGAACTTCAAGAAAAAGCGGAAGAATACAGAGAAAAATTAATTGAAGCTATTGCTGAAACTGATGAAGAACTTATGGAAAAATATTTTGCAGGTGAAGAGTTAACAGAAGAAGAAATCAAAAGAGCTATTAAAAAAGCTACATTAAATCTTGAAATTGTTCCAATGTTATGTGGTACGGCATTTAAAAATAAAGGTGTTCAACCGTTACTTGATGCGGTAATAGATTATTTACCAGCACCTACTGAAGTTACTTGGATTAAAGGTATTGATCCAAAAACCGGTGAAGAAATCAGCGTAAATCCAAGTGATGATGAACCGTTTAGCGGACTTGCGTTTAAAATTATGACTGACCCGTTTGTTGGTAAACTTACATTTACAAGATTTTATTCGGGAATTATTAAATCAGGAAGCTATGTATTAAATTCAACTAAAAATAAAAAAGAAAGAGTTGGAAGACTTCTTAGAATGCATGCTAACAAAAGAGAAGAGGTTCCTGAATTTTACAGTGGGGAAATCGGAGCAATTGTTGGTCTTAAATATACATTAACAGGGGATACTTTATGTGATGAAAAAAGACCTATTATTTTGGAAAGAATGGAATTCCCTGATCCGGTTATCAGCGTTGCAGTTGAACCTAAAACTAAAGCAGACCAGGAAAAAATGGCACTTGCTCTTCAAAAACTTGCTGAAGAAGATCCAAGTTTCAGAGTTACAACTGATGAAGAAAGCGGTCAAACTATTATTTCAGGAATGGGGGAACTTCATCTTGAAATTATTGTAGACAGACTTAAAAGAGAATTTAAAGTTGAATGTAATACTGGTAAACCTCAAGTTGCTTACAGAGAAACATTTAAAAACCAAGTTGAACAAGAATACAAATATGCAAAACAATCAGGTGGTAGAGGTCAGTACGGGCATGTGTTTATAAGACTTATTCCACAAGAACCTGGAAAAGGTTATGAATTTGTTGATTTAATTAAAGGTGGGGTAATTCCAAAAGAATATATCCCTGCGGTTGACAAAGGTATCCAAGAAGCGGCTCAAGGCGGTGTGCTTGCCGGATTCCCTGTAGTTGATTTTAAAGTAGAATTATTCGACGGTTCTTACCATGAAGTTGACTCAAGTGAAATGGCATTTAAACTAGCCGGTTCTATGGCATTTAAAGAAGGTATGAAAAAAGCAAATCCTGTAATTCTTGAACCTATTATGAAAGTTGAAATCGAAGTTCCTGAAGAATATATGGGTGACGTTATCGGTGATATTAACAGAAGAAGAGGTCAAGTTAATTCTATGGAAGATAGTCACGGAATTAAAAAAATTACAGCGTTTGTACCTCTTAGCGAAATGTTTGGATATTCAACAGATCTAAGAAGTATGACTCAGGGTAGAGGGACTTATTCAATGGTATTTGATCATTATGAAGAAGTTCCAAACAATATTGCAGAAGAAATTATTAAAGAAAGACAAGGCTAATTCCTTCCTTTTTCTTTTTTCTTTACTTATTTATCCTCCCGTAAGGAGACATTATGTATTTTACTTATTTTGATTTAGACTCTTTAATTACTGAAGATATGCCTCTTTTTGATTTAACAAAAGAACTGCTTGAGATTAAACATCCTGGAAAAATAGCTTTTATAACACGAAAAGAAGGGGTTGTTAGTTGTAATGAATTAGTTGAAAAGTTATCAAAAAGATTGGATTTAAAAGTTATTTTTAAAGAAAAAGATGGTAGATTTGTAAAAAAAGGACATAAAATATTTGAGGCTGAAGGGGAAAATGTTCTTATTTTGTGGAAAGTTGCTCAAAATATTTATGAATATGCTATGAGTGTGGCTACATATGTTTATGAAATGAAACAAAAAGCAAAAAAGTATAATCCTCATATGGAAATTTTAACTACCCGTAAAATAATTCCTTATACTAAAAAGGTAGCCCTTAAAGCGGTAATGGACGGTGGAGGATTCCCACATAGAGTTACGACAACCGAGACAATATTGGTATTTGATAATTATATTAATCTTTATGGGGGTTGGGAAAAGTTTTTTAAAGAGTTTTCTAAAATTAAACATAAAGCCGTAGAAAAAAAATGGGTGGTTGAATGTAAAGATTTTGCTATGGCAAAAAAACTTGTGGAAATAGGAGTAGATGTCATTCAATTAGATAAAGTAAATGTAGAAACAGCTGCTTTAATCGTTGAAATGGCTCATAAAAATAATATAAAAGTTTTAAGTGCAGGCGGAATTAATATTGATAATATTGAAGATTACGCCAAAACAGGCGTAGACGGAGTTGTTACAACTGCTCCTTATTTTGCAAAAGGAGCGGATATCAAAGTTAAAATAACTCCTTTATAAAATTAAAGATTGTTTTTAAGTTCTTTTACCCAGCTTTCCATAACTTCGTTTGCTATTAATGCCGGAGCTTCAAGAAAAGCTATTTCAAATTTGTCGTTATATTCAGTTACACTTATGCTTCTAGGTCTAGCTGCTGGAATTTTTCCGTTTGGAAGTTTGTTTCCAAAACAAAATAATATTAATTTACAATCTTTAATATCAGGTGCTATTTCTCCGTTTTCTAAAGAAGAAGTATGTGCATAATGGTCAAATTCTCCAATGTAAGAACATACCGGATGAAAAGTTATTTTTTCTTTAAAAAACTCTATTATTTCTTTTGCATTTTTATAATGTGTCTCGTTTTTTTCTATATCTAGAACAAATACTGGATATTTTTCTTGTAAAATCATTTGTTTCATTATACTCTCCTTGTTATTTTTTTAGGAAAAGAAGTGTATCAAAAATAACTTTTAATTATTTAAATTATAAGTAAAATTTATAATGCTTATTTGTGATATAATTCTTTTAAAAAGGGAAAAAATGGCATATGAACTGATTATAGACAATAAAAATAAAAATATTGAAGTTCACTGGGATATGT
>JAMOSR010000125.1 GCA_027062985.1 Nautiliaceae bacterium | reverse complement strand
CGGCCTTTCCAAGACCTTTTACGTCTTTTATAAGTAAAACTTTCATATTTATCCTTTTGAGTTTTTTATAAATTTTTTAATTTTATTACTGAATTTTACTTAAAATTAGTTAAAATTGCAAAAAAGTAACTTCTTACTTATAAATTTTAATTTCATTATAAAGACTGTCTCTCTCAACAGGAACAAATCCCGCATCTTTTATTTGATAAATCAGCTCTTCCATATCAAGTCCGTTTTTAGAAGCCGCTCCCGCGGAAGACTGAATAGATTCTTTTTGAATAGTACCGTCTATATCATCGGCTCCGTATTCCTGGGCCACAAGAGCCAAATTAAGCGTAAACGTAGGCCAATATGCTTTTATGTGAGGAATATTATCCAAAATTATTCTGCTTACAGCTACCGTTTTTAAAATTTCTGTGCCTGTTAAAAATTCTTTAACGTTTAAATAGTTGTTTTGACGCTGGTAAACCAAAGGTATAAAAGCGTTAAATCCCCCTGTTTCTTCCTGCAGTCTTTTGAGTCTCATCATATGGTCTATTCTGTGAAGTCTGTTTTCTATATGCCCAAACAGCATCGTGGCGTTGCTTTTTCTGCCTCTTTTATGCCACAGTTTATGTATTTTAAGCCAGTTTTCACTGCTGACTTTACCTTTACATATTTTGTTTCTTACCGTTTCGTCAAAAATTTCGGCTCCTCCCCCCGGCATTGAATCAACTCCGGCCTCTATCATATCATCCAACACCTCATCATAACTTTTAGAAGAAAGCTCACTGAAAAAATTAACCTCGGCAGCGGTAAAAGCCTTAATATGAATATCGGGAAGTTCTTTTTTTATCTCTTTTACAATATTCATATAATAATCATATCCTACTTCCGGGTTGTGTGCAGAAACCACATGAACTTCTTTAGCTCCTTTTGAATACGCCTCTTTTGCTATTCCCACACACTCTTCAATAGTTAAAGTATAAGGGTTTGGATTCTTTCTGTTTGCCGAAAAAGCACAAAATTTGCATATATCTTTACAAATATTAGTCGGATTTATATGCCTGTTAACATTAAAAAAAACTTTTCTCCCGAATTTTTTTTCCCTTATCTCTTTTGCCATTTCTCCAAGAGTAAAAATATCGTAATCGTAAAGCTTTTCAATTTCGAAATTCATCCACCTACCTTTTTTTTGATAAAATAACACAAAAAGAGGAAAAATGCAACTTGAAGAGTTAATTTATAACTCAAACAACGATTTTGAAATATCACAAAAAATAAAAAAAGAGATAAAAAACTATTTAAATCAGACTACCGTAAAAGGCGGTAAAGATTTTTTTGTAAAACACACAAAAAAAATGGACTATTTTATTACCCTTATTTATAAATACATTTTAAAAAAATCATTTGAAGAATTCAGACCCCCGATGAATAACATCCCGATATCCATAATCGCCCTCGGAAGCTACGGAAGAGAACAGCTCTCCGTTTATTCCGATATAGATATCATGATAGTATATAAAGACCCTCCGGGATATAATATAAAAAACATTATTGAAAGTTTTATTACCATGTTATGGGATTTAAATTTAAAAATAGGTCACAGGGTTCATAAATTAAATGATCTTTTTCCTGCAAGCAATGAAGACATCACCATAAAAACCGCTATGCTTGAAAGCAGATTTATTACAGGCAGCAAATTTTTATGGTATGAAACACAAAACAGACTCAATAAAATAAGAAACTACAATAAAAAAGAATATATACTTGCCAAATATGAAGAAATGAAACAAAGACACAAAAAACATCCCATTTCTATGGAACCGAATATAAAAGAGGGATTTGGCGGAATAAGAGATTCCAATACGCTTCTTTGGATAACAAAAGTTATATTTAATTACCCCAACAACTCTTATTTAATTCCAAATTTCGCAAGCGAAGAAGAATTTAGAGAATACAGAAGCGCACTTGAATTTTTATTCAAAACAAGAGTTTATCTGCATATAACGGCAAATAAAAAAACAGATACCGTATATCTTCAATATCAAAGGGACATAGCCCTAAAGATGGGATATGAGGATTCTCCAAGGCTTCGTGCTGAGAGAAAATTTATAAAAGATTTACTAAAATCGTTATGGAAAGTTAATACATTTTGTGAAATTACAATAAAAAAAATAATAAAACCTTATCTTTATAAAATGAATTTAAAAAAAGCAAAAGAAAAAAGAGTTTCAAGATATTTATATCTTTGCGAAAACGTTCTCTATTCCACGTTTAAAACGTCGTGTTCTTTTAAAGATTATATCCAACATTTATTAAATATTACCGAAAAAATTACAAAATTCGACATTTCCGTTGTAAATAATATCAAATCAAAAAACGATATTTTGCCAAAATCCCTGATAAAAAAACTTTTTTATTCTCATAACGCATATCCTCTTTTTTTGGCTCTTTACAGAGCTGATAAACTTGACAAAATCATTCCTCCTTTTGAAAAAGTAAAGTACTTAGCCCAATTTGACGGATACCATCAGTATCCCGTTGACATCCATTCTCTTTACACGCTAAAAGAAATAGAAAAAATCCCTATGTTTCAATATCTTAAAGAAAAACAAAAAGCCGTATTAAGATTTGCCGCTTTTTTCCACGACCTCGGCAAAGGAAGAACGGAAAATCACTGCACAATCGGAGCTAAAACAGCCAAAGAATTCGCTGCGGAAATAAAATTTCCAAATCCCGACATTATAGAAAAACTGATTAAACATCACACCCTTATGTCAAACGTGGCTCAAAGAGAAGATATTTTTAACGACAAAGTAATTTTATCATTTGCTCAGACAGTGGAAAATAAAGAATTTTTGGACCTACTTTATATTTTAACGATAGCGGACATCAAAGCCGTAGGTCAGGGAATTTTTAATTCATATAAGGAAAATCTTTTAAAAACCCTTTATAAAAACACCCTAAATGCTTTACACAATAAAGAACTTTTAAACGAAATGGCTATCCGAAAAAGAAAAGAAAAAAAACTTCTTTATAAAAAAGATTTTAAAAAACTTCCTTTAAAGCTTCAAAAAGAACTATTAAAATCGCCTTCAAACCAACTCTTTTTACAAAACTCTACCACTGAAATCATAAATCTTCTAAATTGGATACAAAACACGGAAAATTTTAAAATAAAATTCGAAAATGAAAAACATCTTATTATTCATCTAGCAAAAAAAGAAACTCTTAATTTTTCCATAGGCTGGTTTTTGGAAAAACTCCACACCCTAAACCTAAACCATCTTTCAATTTATAAAATAGGAGATATAAAATATTTTAAAACAGAGTTTAATAAAAAAGTTGAAGCATATGATTTTCCTTTAATAGAGGAAAGAATAAAACAGGCGTTTGAAAAAAAAGAGATAAACACAAAGCTTAGCTTTAAAAAAGAGGAATTTGAAACGGATTGTAACCATTCTCAAAATTATGCCAGCTTAAAATTGAAAACAAAAAATAAAAAAGGTATAATTTCTACCATTATGGATATTTTTGACAGGTTTGACATAAGCGTAGAAGATGTTAAAATATTATCACAAAAAAATACTGCAAGGGATTTATTCATAATTCCAAAAGAAAGCGGTTTTTGTCAAAAAAAAGAAAAAATCATTAAAAGGCTCTGCGAATGAAAAAAAAGATTTTAATTATAATCGCTCTTATTATGATTATTTCCACCATAATAAGAACAGCAATAGTAGGATTTTCATTTTTTAATTTCTCAAATCAGCTTATAGAAAACCAAACACTTCTTATTAAAGAAATTTTAGAAGAAACAAACAATAAAGAAAAATTTTTACAAATTATTAAAAATTCCCACCATATAAACGATATAAAATTTATACCAGGCCAAAAAACAGAAAACATTAAAATAGAATATAATTTCAAAACTCAAACCATCATTTCAATTACCCCATTTGATGACAACAAAGTTTTACAGATAACCTTTTCCGGAGTAGATTATTTTTCAAAACTTAAAAATGCTGTCTTACAGCTTATAGCAATTGCAATTATCTCTTTAATTATTATCATATTAATCGTAAATTATTATTTAACTCCTTATCTTGAAATTCTTGAAAAAATAAAACAATCCACCGAAGAGATATTAAAAGGGAACTTTAATCAAAAAATAGAAACTAAACTTAAAGGAGAAGCAAAAGAATTTGTAGATTCTTACAATAATTTCCTTAACAAAATGAAAAATTCTTTTGGCGTAATAGAAGAAAAATACACTACATTAATAGAAAAAGAAAAATCAAAAGACCCTTTAAACGACGCAAAAGAAACAATCGAACAACTCGCAAATATTTTTCAGTTTAAAAGATTAATTGAAGACGACGCCACTTCTACCAGCATATTAAACAGACTTATAGACATAATAAAAGGTTTTAATATAAACCATTTTGCTTTAGTGGGAATTGACAACAGCGAAAGAAACGCCCTTTTAATATATTCCCAGGGGGGGGATATATGCTGTAATATTTTGGAAAATTTTGAAAGCTGCAGGGCTTACAGGCTCAATAAAGAAATCAACTCTTTAAAATTTAAAAAAATATGCGAATTCCATATATGCAAAAACGAATATATATGCCTCCCTTTTAGCAGTGGAGGAAATTTTACGGGAATTTTAAAAATGATGATGGATAAAGAAAAAGACCAAGAACTTTTACAGCAAAACCTGCCTTACATAAAAGCTTATCTAAATGAAGTTTCAGCCGTTATAGAAGCTAAATACACCCTTGAAAAACTTCATAACCAGACTATAAAAGACCCGCTAACAGGTCTTTTTAACAGAAGATACCTTGAAAACATTCTCCCTACCCTTATAGCCGCCGCTCAAAGAAGAAGCGAAAAAATGGCGTTTTTAATGATAGATATGGATTACTTTAAAAAAGTAAACGATTCGTACGGCCATGAAGCCGGAGATATCGTTCTAAAAACGCTCTCAAATATTTTAAAATCTTCAATAAGAAAAAGCGATATAGCCATCAGATACGGAGGTGAGGAGTTTTTAATTATCCTTCAAAATATAAAATCAATCGACGATGCCGTAAAAGTAGCTGAAAAAATAAGGGAAAACGTCCAAAACACCTTAATAGACATAGGGAAAAACAGTATTAAAAAAACCATAAGCATTGGAATCAGTATTTTCCCTGACCATTGCATGAAAGGATGGGAGTGCATTAAATATGCGGACATAGCACTGTATGAAGCAAAAAGAACGGGAAGAAACAAAGTAGTGTTGTTTAACAAACAACTAGAAAAAGAAACAAACTATAATGCTTAACATTTGTTTTTATTAGGTTTTGCAAACTCAATTAAATCTTCCGCCGATACAATTTCGTTTGGCAGATTATCAAGAGCCTTTAAAAAGACTCTTGAAGTGGTTCTCGCGTCCCCAAGAGCCCTGTGGTCTATTTCTTCGGGAAGTTTAAGCTCCTCTTTTAAATACTTAAGTCCGTATCTGGTAGCCGGAATAGTCTTTTTAGCAAGAGATATAGTACATAGATGCCTGTTTAAAAGATATCCTAAATTCTCTTTTTCAAACTGCTTTGCCAAAAAATTATAATCAAAATCCGCTGCATGGGCTACAATAATACTGTCTCCTAAAAACAGTCTGAATTTTTCCAAAATCTCTTTTTGTTTTTTTTCGTTTTTTAACATTTTATCGTCTATACCGGTAACTTTAGTCACATATTTTGGAATATCTTTTGCATAAATCAAAAAAGAAAACTCTTCTACAGGCTCTTTATTTTTTATCTTAACAGCCCCTATTTCTATAATCTGACCTTCTTTTGGTTTTGAATTATTAACTTCCAAATCCACAACGGTATATTCGGCCTCATCATAAGGCATAAGAGCGGTTTTTAAATAAACTTTATCTTTTTTAATAGTTAAAGGAAGCCCCTGAAACCTGAGCAAATCGTATAAAGATTTAAAATTAAACCCGGGATAGTGTTTTTTTAATGCCTGAACAAATTCCTTTTTTGATACGCCTTTTTTTAATTTTTCTATTAACTTTCCAAACATACCCCTACTTTTTTATAAAATTATAACCAAAATAATATAAAACATATAAGACTAGGGAAAAAGTTTATCAATTAATATATTTTTTTATTGCATTCATAAAGCAAACTTGCTATAATATGGTAAAAATTCAAAAAAGGATAAAAATGGTATTAGTTATGAAAGTGGGGGCTACGCAAGATGAAATTAATAAAACAATAGAACAAATTAAAGCGTGGGGACATGATGTGAGTATTGCTCCCGGAGAAAAACAGGTGGTAATAGGCATTATAGGAGACAAAACGGACCTTGTAGGAAGACCTTTAAATACGCTTCCGGGAGTAGCTAAAGTACTTGAAGTATCCGCTCCTTACAAAAGAGCAAGCAGGGAATTTCATCCTGAGGATACTGTTATAGAAGTTGACGGGGTTAAAATAGGAGGCGGAAATAAAGTTATTATAGCCGGGCCTTGCAGCGTGGATACAGTGGAAAATGTAGTATATTTGGCAAAAGTGGCAAAAGAAAACGGAGCTCATATGTTAAGAGGAGGAGCTTATAAACCAAGAACTTCTCCATACACTTTCCAAGGACATGGGGAAGAAGGCCTTAAAATGCTTATGGAAGCAAAAAAAGAAACCGGACTTCCGATTGTAACAGAACTTATGAGCATAAAAGACATTGACGTTGTTTACAAATACGCTGACGTTATTCAAATTGGTGCTAGAAACATGCAAAACTTCCCTCTTTTAAAAGAAATAGGAAAACTTGATAAACCGGTAATTCTTAAAAACGGAATATGCTCTACCGTAAAAGAGCATCTAATGAGCGCCGAATATATTATGAGTGAGGGAAACGATAAAGTTATATTATGTTTAAGAGGTACAAGAACATACGAAACGGCTGTTAGAAATTCTTTAGACGTAACGCTGGTACCTATTATGCAAAAAATGACCCATCTTCCTATTATAATTGACCCAAGTCATGCCGCCGGTAAAAGGGAATTTGTAAGCGCTCTTGCATATGGCGGAATGGCTGTAGGTGCCGATGGGCTTATAATAGAAATGCACAACTGTCCTAAAGAAGCTCTAAGCGACGGAGACCAGGCGCTTCTTCCAAGAGATTTTGAATATCTTATGAACAAATTAAAAGAACTTAAACCTTGGAATCAAAAAGAGTGGTGGGAATTTGACAAACAAAAAGAGACTGACTGTATTAAAGTAAAATAACAATTTAGCACTCTATTTTTCTTCCCTTTTTCTTTCTTATTTGCTACAATTAATAAAAAAGGCCTTTTATGGAATATGAAATAATAAAAGAAGCCGTAATAACTGCAAAAGAAGCTTCTAAAAAAGCCCCTAAACTTGAAGGCGTACCTACAGGAATAGAAGGACTTGACGAACTTTTTTTCATAGCCGAAATAGAAAACGGCAAACCCGTAAAAAAACTTTTAGGCGGAATGCCTAAATACAGCGTATGTAACATCACGGGAGTAAATGACACAGGAAAAAGTCTTATGGCCGAACAGTTTGCAATATATCAAGCAAAAGAACATAAAGTATGTTTTATTACCGTGGAAACTCCGGCAAATTTCGTAGTAGCAAGTATGAAACAGCGCGCAAAAGCTATGAATATAGATGAAAACGTAATAGATGAAAATATTATTTTTATAGACGCAACTTCAAATTATAAATTAAGAGATGAAATTCCAACCCTTTTAAATACGCTTGCATATGCCATTAAAGAATATGGAATAAAATTTACCGTAATAGACTCGGTAACGGGACTGTTTGAAAATAAAGAAATGATGGCAAGAACTATCGTCAGACGAATTTACAACTTTTTAAAAAAATGGTACCAAACAACAATTTTAATATCTCAAAAAAGAAGCGGTCATGATTTATTAAGTTCAGAAGCCGCAGGGGGATATGCCGTAGGACATATAGTTGATGGAACAATTGTTTTAAGTAAAGAACTTATAGATTCAACTTATAAAGCAAGAATCTATAAAAAACCCGTAGGAGAAATCATAAGGCTTTTTAGAATAGACGGTTGCAGAATGTGCGGACACGACACTAAAGTAAGGTTTCTTGAAATCACAGAAACAGGGCTTGTAAAAATAGGAAAACCAATTCAAGGAGAATAAAATGATTCTAAACATAAAAACAGACGACACAAACATTAAATATATAGCGGAAAGAGTATTTTTCAAATCAATAGACCTTTTAGGCGGTCTTGACAAATTAGCCGAATACAGAACGCTTACTTGGCTTCCAAGTATTGCAAGGGCCAGCTTCGCTATTGTATTAAGAGAAGAATTTTTAAAAACCGAAGATGAAATAGCTCAGTTTTTAGGAATTACAAGAAACACCGTCAGACAAATTTTAAGAGCGGACCCGAATCTAGCCCTTTATAAAATAGAACACTTAGATGAATTAACAGAAGAAGAAAAAAAACAGCTAAAGGTTCATACAGCAGGAGGAATAGCAAAACTTGCCTATAAATTAATAAAAAGCGGAGAGGATTCTCAGACAGTTATGGAATACTGTCGCGCAATGGCAGAAAAAATCACTCAGCAATGCGATGCTCCATGGACATATCTTGTATTAAAAAATATAAAAGGCCTGCATTATCCTATAAAAGATGCAGAAATTTTAAAAGAAAGATTAAAACATATAAATATAAAAGGCATCTCAGGAGAAGAAATAGCAAACAAAATAGAATATCCCGTTAAAAATCCTGCGGAACTTTTAAAAGAGATAAAAGATTTCCTAACAGCTAAAGGAATATAATGAAAAAAGCAAAAATAGTAGCAACACTAGGACCTAGCAGTAATGATAAAATTGAAGATATGATAAAAGCCGGAGTTGATGTTTTTCGCTTAAATTTTTCACACGCAGACCATAAAACCCATAAATCCTCCATTAAAAAAATCAGGGATACAGCCAAAAAACTCGACTCAAAAACCGCTATTTTACAGGACATAAGCGGACCTAAAATAAGAATCGGAGAAATAAACGGCATATTGGAACTTAAAAGAGGAGACAAAATACGCCTTGTAAAAAAGAATCCTAAAAGCGCTTATGATTTAACCATCAGCTACCCCGAAATTATAGACCAAGTCGAACCAGGGGAATATGTATTTTTTGCAGACGGTTCGATAAGAACGAAAGTAGTGGAAAAAACACCTGATTATCTGGTATTAGAAGTAAAAAACGAAGGTGTTTTATCCAGCAGAAAAGGGGTAAATTTTCCACACTCAAACCTTAAAATTTCGGCAATTACGCCAAAAGATGAAAAAGATTTAATTTTTGGAGCCAAAAACGGAGTAGATATTGTAGCGATATCTTTTGTAAATTCAAAAAACGATATTTTAAAAGCCAAATCTATTTTAAAAAAAGCGGGGGCAAACCCTTGGGTTATAGCCAAAATAGAAACCAAAAAAGCGGTTGAAAATCTTGATGAAATATTGGAAGTAAGCGACGGGGTTATGGTTGCAAGGGGAGATTTAGGAATAGAAGTTGGAATAGAAAAAGTGCCTGTAATTCAAAAGAAAATTATACGCAAAGCAAATAAACTGAAAAAACCTGTAATTACCGCCACGCAGATGCTTCTTTCTATGGTAAATTCCCCTTTCCCAACCCGTGCGGAAGTAAGCGACGTGGCAAACGCCGTTATGGACGGAACTGATGCTGTCATGTTAAGTGATGAGACGACTGTCGGTAAATACCCTATAAAAGCGGTTGAAACATTAGTAAAAATTATAAAAGAAATCCAAAACATCTATCCTTATCATAAAAGATACGAAACGGATGATGACGACGCAATAGCTCTTAGTGTTTCCGATTTGGCAAAGACAATCGAACCAAAAGCGATTATAAGTTTTACAAGCAGCGGAACAACCGTCAAATCCATTGCAAAATACAGACCAAAATCACCTATTATAGCCGTAACACACAGCAGAGACACCAGCCGAAAATTAAAAGTGGTATGGGGAGTTGAAGAAATTTTTGAAATGCCTAAAATTAAAGACCCCGAAAAGCTTATTCATAAATTTATAGATACAGCTAAAAAAATAAATAAACTTCAAGAAGGGGATAAAATAATAATTACCATGGGAAGCATTATAGGAAGAGAAGGCACTACCAATATGATAAGGGTTTACGATATCTAAATAATTTCCATATCGAAAAAAAACTCTATTTCAGGAAAACTTTTATATAGAAATTCTTCTATTTTTCTTTGTATTTCCCCTGCCTGTTTTTCATTATGAGCTGCAAACACTATCGCTATAGAAGCTTCTTTAGGATATTCCCCTGAAATATCTAAAACGGATACGTTGAATTTTTTGAGTTTATCTTTTATAGAATTTATTATTTTACGGCGCTCTTTTAAAGAAAAAACAAACGGAAGTTCAAAATCGGTTATCAAATTTACAATAACCATTTTTAAAGCTTTATTTTTTCTTACATTCCGAACATATTCCGTAAATATACAGCTCTTTTTTAGAATCAGGATATTTTTTTTCCAATTCTTTACTCATCATCTCACTAAAAGGAACGTCTTCAACCTTACCGCATTTTTTACATATAAAATGTGCATGCGGCTCTTTTTGAATTTCAAATTTAGGTTTTTGGTGAAGACATATTTCACTGATAACATTTTCATCTTTTAAAGCACTTATATTTTTATAAATTGTAGCAAGGGAAATACTCGGAAACATCTCTTTTATATTTTCATAAATCTCTTCTATACTTGCATGTCCGTGTTTATCTAATTCTTTTAAGATAGCAAGTCTTTGAGGGGTGGTTTTTAAATTTGACTGTTCAAGCAGATTTTTATAATTTTTCATCTGAACCTTTCATATGTATTTTCTTTTTCTCAAAAAGTCTCAAGACTTTTTGAGAAAAAGAAAAAAGGAAAAATTAAGCGTTTTTAAACGCTTTTACCATTTCTTCCATTTCTTTAACATCGTTTTCATCGATTAAGTCTTCAAGAGTTACGTATTTTCCAACGTTTCCTGTCATAGGTTCGATATCTGTATTAACAGGTAATGTTTTTTTACCAGGTTTCCAGTTTGCAGGGCAAACTTCTCCAGTTTTATATGCATGTTGATGAGCTATAATTTGTCTTAAGAACTCTTTTACGCTTCTACCAACTTGCGGAGCTTGAACTTCTTCAGCTACGATTTGTCCATCCGGATTAATTAAAAATCTTCCTCTAAGAGCAAGTCCGGCACCTTCAATCATTACACCGAATTTTCTTGTAACTTCTCCGGTAGGGTCTGCCGCAATTGTAAGTTTTAAATCTTTAAGTAACGGTTCAGTTTCTACAAATCTTTTATGAGAAAATTTTGTATCTGTTGAAACGGCAAGTACTTCAACTCCTAATTCTTTTAAGAAAGGTAAAGCCGCATTCATAGCCGCGATTTCAGTAGGACATACGAATGTAAAATCCGCAGGATAAAAACATACTACAGTCCATTTTCCTTTGTAATCCTCACTGCTAACTTCCGTATAATGTCCTGTTTCCGCATTATAAGCTTCCATTTTAAATTCAGGCATATTTTTTAATACCAATACACCTTCTTGAGTTTTGATTTCTTCCATTATTTCCTCCTTGGTTTGTGTTGTTTTAGTTTCTTGGGCTAATTCTTTTGTATCTTTTTCACATGCCATCTGGCACCTCCTATAACTGCTTGTTAAGCTAACAGTAAAATTGTATCAAATTAAATTAATTTTGTCAATAAAAGATTATTAAAAAAAGAAAAATTTTTTCCTTTAGAATATTTTCTCCAAATCCAGATTATAAAAAAGATTTGGATGTTCAAGTTTAACTTTCTCTACTATCTCCTGAATACTTTTATCGCTTTTTTTCATCTCTTCTAAAACCACCGCCTTGACATCGTCATAATCAATAGGAAATTCGCTTAAAATAGCTTTTTCAAGTTTTAATTCTATATTTTCTTTTAAAGTGGTCTTAAGAGTTTCCATAAAATCGATATATTCCTCACTGTCAAGAACCACTTTAAGTTTTTTATCAGGAGTAATCATAACCCATGTAGGAGAGTTTAAATCACCCTCCAATACTTCAAGGTCTTTACACTCAACAAGTGTTTTGACATTTATTTTTTTTGCTATTTCTTTAGCCAAACCATCAATCCTTTCTGAGCATGTAATCTGTTTTCCGCTTCTGTAAAAATTACTTCACTATATTTTTCAAACACATCCTCACTAACTTCATATCCTCTGTAAGCCGGAAGACAATGCAAGAATATAGCATCTTTTTTAGCAAGACTCATAAGGTTAGAATCAACTTCAAACCCTTTAAAATCTTTTATTCTTTTTTCTTTTTCCTCTTCCTGTCCCATACTAACCCACGTATCTGTGGTAACAACATCAGCTTCTTTAACGGCAACTTCCGGGTCGTTTAAAAATTCCAGCCTAGCTTTGCTTTTTTTAGCTTCTTCTAAAGCTTTTTGCTTTATATTTTCATCTATTTCATATCCTTTAGGAGTGGCTATTCTTAAATTAAATCCAAGTTTTGAAGCCAAAACAGTCCATGAATTAGCCATATTATTACCGTCTCCAATATATGCCACCGTAGTATTTTGAGGATTTTCAAAATCAAATTTTCCAAACTCTATTATCGTCATTAAATCGGCAAGCAGCTGAACCGGATGACATAAATCGGTAAGCCCGTTTATTACAGGGACTTTACTGTATTTTGCAAACTCTTCAAGCCTCTCTTGCCCAAACGTCCTTATCATAATTAAATCAACCATACGGCTTATAACCCTTGCCGTATCTTTTAAAGGCTCTCCCCTGCCGAGCTGAATATCCCTGCTGCTTAAAAAAAGCCCGTTACCTCCAAGCTGATTAATCCCTACTTCAAAAGAAACCCTGGTCCTTGTGGAACTTTTTTCAAAAATCATAGCAAGCTGCTGATGTTTTAAATAAGGTTTAAAGATTTTAGCTTTTGTCTCTTTTTTTATTTGAAATCCAAGATCTATAATTTCTTTAATTTCTTCTTTGGAATAATCACAAAGCCATAAAAAATGTTTCAACGTAAATCCTTTATCTATAATTTAATAACTAATTTAAGATATAATTTTATCAAAAAAGGAGAGCTTTTTGAAAAAATCCGAAATAGCCAACCTCCCTACAAAATACGGAAATTTTAAAATTCAGTCTTTTAAAGAAGACAATAAAGAGCATTTAGTGATTTTTACTCCAAAAATTCCTAAAACCCCATATGTAAGAATTCACAGCGAATGTCTTACAGGAGATGCTCTTGGAAGCTTAAAATGCGACTGCGGAGAACAACTGCAGACCGCTTTAAAAAAGATACAAAAACACGGAGGCGCAGTAATATATTTGAGACAGGAAGGAAGAGGAATAGGACTTTTTAACAAAGTAAACGCATACGCCTTACAAGACAGGGGGCTTGATACGGTAGAAGCAAACCATCAGCTGGGGTTTGAAGCCGATATGAGGGATTTTAGTATAGTGGAAAAAATTTTAAAAGAGTTTGGTATTAAAGAAATAAAACTGCTAACAAACAATCCAAAAAAAGAATTCGCCTTTAAAGAAATAAAAGTTGTTGAAAGAATACCGATAAAAGCTACTCCAAATCCTTATAATGAAAATTATCTTAAAACAAAAAAAGAAAAATTGGGACACAAACTTTAAAAATGGAAAGATTGAAAATGGAAAATGAAAAATTTGAAATATTTACAAAAGAGCTTTTAAAATGGAATAAAATTCATAAACTCACCAATTACACCTCTCCCGAAGAAATAGAAGAACAGATAAAAGACAGTCTTTATCCGCTGGAAAAAATAAAAGAGGCAAAAACGGCAATAGATATAGGAACGGGAGCCGGATTTCCCGGAGCAATACTAGCGATTGCCATGCCTGATACAAAATGGTATCTGGTAGAACCTTTAAAAAAAAGATACAGTTTTTTAAATTATTTAAAAACGGTTTTAGGATTAAAAAACGTAACCGTCGTTCCTAAGAGACTTGAAAACAGCGATATTCCCCCTGTGGATTTGATAACCAGCAGAGCTGTTATGCCTACAAAAGAAATTATAAAAATAGCAAAACCTTTTTTAAAAAAAGATGGTAAAATATTACTCTATAAAGGTTCAAACGTTTTAGACGAACTAACAGGGATAAATGCGTCTATAATTTCTAAAAACAATAGAAACTACGTATTTCTAAAAGGCGACGAATGGGAAAACTGATATTTTTCGCACTTATTGCAACAGCGGTTTATTTCTTCTTTTTCAAAAAAAAAGAAGTCTCCGAAAAAAAAGAAACTCAAAATGAACTAATTATGTGCGATAAATGCAAAACGTTTTATCCAAAAAATGAAATAAAACAAATTAACGGTAAAAACATATGTAAGGATTGTTATGCAAATTCTTGAAGCCCCCTTTAGCGAAGAAAAATTTTACTTCGTAAAAACAATTGAAGATATTAAAAACTCCCCTTCAAACTCTACCCTTATTTTTGATTATTGCGATTCAAGCCTTGAAGTTTTTAATTTCTGCAAACAAAATTCAATTCCTTACGGAGTAAACATATCTTCGATAAAAGAGCTTATATTGGTATCAAACCTTAAAGCAAAATATGTTTTTACCGATATTTTAGAAAACGCCGCTGAGTTTCAAAAAATCGTTGAAGAATATTTACTTGATACAAAAGTGGTATTTTTAGTAAAATCTTTTGATGAACTAGAAAAAGCTGCCAGAAAAGGTATAGATGCAGTCAAATTAAAGGAGAATAGATGAGAAAGCCAAAAGTCACCCCCATTGAAAAGGAAGTGGTTTTAAAAGAAGAGGATTTTATTGTTTCAAAAACAGATTTAAAAAGCCGTATTTTATACGGAAACAGAATTTTTATACAAATGAGCGGTTACAGCGAAGAGGAACTTTTAGGAGCCCCTCATAACATTTTAAGACATCCCGATATGCCAAGATGCGCATTTAAAATATTGTACGACCATATCCAAAATAAAAAAGAGTGGTTTGGGTTTGTTAAAAATTTAAGAAAAGACGGAGGATATTACTGGGTATTTGCCAATATTTCGCCTACTTTGAACGAACAGGGAGAAATAATAGATTATTATTCGGTAAGAAGAAAGCCAAGAGAAGGATTTAAATCAATAATAGAACCTTTATACAAACATCTTCTATCCATAGAACAAAGCGGAGGAATGGAAGCTTCTTTAATGGAAGTGGAAAATCTTCTTAAAAAATATAATATGTCTTTTAATGAACTTATGATAAAAATTCAAAAAGGATTAATCAATGAATTATAAAAAAATAGGTTTATGGGTAATAGAAGCAATATTTTTAATTATATCCGCACTTGCGTTTTTAAACAACGATTTTATCTCTTTAGGTCTTGGAATAGTAGGACTTATAGCCGGAGGTTTTTGTCTGTTTAAATCAACTCCAGCCGCATCTTCTCAAAGTGAACTTTTAAATAAAATAAATCAAACAATAAAAGCGGCCGCAAGAGGCGATTTTGAAAAAAGAATAACCAGAATACCGCAAAACGACCCTTTTAGCGAAATGGCATGGGATGTAAACGACCTTCTTGACCAGCTAGAAGCATTTGAAAGGGATATTAAAGAATCGATAGAAGCCGCAAAACAGGGAATCGATTACAGAGATATTGCACCTCAGGGATATAAAGGAAGATTCCGCTCAACGGTAATTATGATTAACGATGCCGTAAAAGCCATTTCCACGGCTCTTAAAGAACAGGCAAGAAGTGAACTGTTTGTTAAATTAAACGAACTCGGAGGAGGCACCAAAAAAAATTTAAACGATATCAAAACCTCTTTCAATACAAAACTTAAATCGTTTATGATAGAAATAGATAAACTCTCAAGCGAAATTTACGAGGGAGCAGACGAATCAGCCCAGAAAATCCAAAAACTTTCAGAAGTTTTAATGGAACTTATAGAGTTTATAGCCCATACCAACGAAGCCATTGATATGCTTTCTCAAAGAGCAGACGAAATAGGAAAAATCGTAGAATTAATTACAGATATAGCCGACCAGACAAATCTCCTAGCACTCAACGCAGCAATAGAGGCAGCAAGAGCCGGAGAACACGGAAGAGGATTTGCGGTTGTTGCTGATGAAGTTAGAAAACTAGCAGAAAGAACACAAAAAGCAACAAGCGAAATTTCAATAACCATTAAAACTCTACAACAAGAAACAAGTGAAATTCAGGCAAATGCCGAAAAAATCACAGAAATGGCCACTTCTTCCAGAGATGACGTTGAAACGGTAAACCAACTTGTTTTAGGATTTAGAGAAAAAGCTCTGCAAAACAGAAAAAATGTCGATTTGGCACTTATAAGAATGTATCTTGATTTAGCAAGATTAGCTCACTTAGTTTATAAATTAAACGCTTATGAAGCAGTATTCCAAGAAAAAGAAATTCCTATGCTAAGCGATAATGAATGCGAATTTGGAAAATGGCTAATAAATCAAGAAACGGTATCTAAACTTGGATGTCTTAAAGAATATAAAGAAATCAAAGACAAATACCACAAAAATATCCATCTTCTTACAAATAAAGCCCTTGAATGTACCAAAGATAAAACATGTATTAAAAGAAAAGACGAAATTATCGAAATATTCGAAAAAGTTGACGAAAATTCTCATAAACTCAGTGAAACTATGGAAAAACTGTTTGAAGACTATACAAAACATCCATGTCAGTAAAAAAGTTCGATTTTTTTCTTCTTTTTTTGCTTCTTCCATTTATTATAATAAGCCTTCTTTTAGTAAGTGAAATATCCCAAAAGCTTTTTATAAAAGAAATTATTTATATAGCTGTCGGAATAGCCGTATTTTTGGCGGTCTATTTTATTCCCATAAGAAAACTTTTATGGATAATTCCGTTTATTTACTGGCTTAATATTTTACTTCTGCTACTAGTGGATATTGCAGGTGTAAAAATATTAGGAGCCCAAAGATGGCTTAAAATACCTCTTTTAAACATTACTATACAACCTTCCGAATTTATGAAAACAACACTTTTATTAATGCTGGGATACCTTATATATAAGCATCCCCCAAGACCTGTTTATAATTTTAAAGAATTTTTGAAATTATCTTTTTATATAATCCTTCCTTTTTTGCTTATAGCAAAAGAACCGGACTTAGGAACCGCACTTATTACTCTCATTATCGGTTTTGGTGTTTTGTTTATTGTGGGAGTAGATAAAAAAATTTGGATAAGTATAGGAATTTTTAGCATAATTTTTATCCCGGTAGCGTATAAATATCTTTTAAAAGATTACCAAAAAAAAAGAATAGAACATTTTTTAAATAAGCCAAGTTACCATGTCAAACAGTCTTTAATAGCAATAGGCTCAGGAGGTCTTAGCGGAAAAAGCAAAACGGAAGCCACTCAAACGCAGCTTAAATTTTTACCCATAGCCAGCAGCGACTTTATTTTTGCTTATTTCGTGGAAAGATTCGGATTTATAGGAGCTGTATCGTTGATATTTTTATATTTTTTACTTATAGTTTACCTTTTGATAAAAGCCGAAAAATTAAAAGATGACTATTTTGCAAAAGTTATGTATGCCGGTGTAGCTTTAATGTTGTTTATTTATGCATTCGTAAATATGGCAATGACTATGAATTTAGCGCCTGTAGTAGGAGTCCCTCTTCCTCTTATAAGTCATGGAGGTACTAGTTTTATAAATTTTATGATATTGTTTGCTATTTTGGAGAATTTAGTAAGCAGAAAAGAATTTTTACATTCTCATGGAGTAAAATAAGAGAAGCCTTATTTAGACTCCTCTTTGTTTTCTTTATTATCTCCTGCCTGAGGCATTTTTGTCGGAGCTTTAGGCTTATTGAATTTAGCCATAATTCCTGAAAGTTTTTCTTTAAGAGTTTCAAAAATATCTTTTGTTGACTCTTCACCTTCAAGAATTTTTTCAAGTTTTTCAATTTCTTCATATAAATCTTTATAATCGATTTCTACTCTTCCGTATCCTAAAGCTTCAGCCAGTTTTAACTGTTCTTTTGCATACGCAAGAAGTTCTTTCAATTCATCTTTATTAGGATTTTCTCCATTAGCTAGTTCATGAGCTCTTATAATAGTTTGTTCCGCTCTTAAGATAGGCAAAGGCAACACTATTTTTTCAAGAACCAACGTTTCAAGAGCTTCTATTAAAAGTCTTTTAGCTTCTTCGTATTTTTCCTGTTCGATTAACGGAATAATAGCTTTTAAAACTACCGGATATGTTCCGATAGGTAGCGCTGTTACGAAAATATCAAGCTCACTTGCCAAATTTAGCATAATATCTCTAGCCAACTGAACTTCACCCGTTTTAATTAAAACAACAATTTCTGTTTTAGCAGCTTCAACATCATCTACAGTTCCCGGAAAATCCACTACTGATTCCCTAACATCTACAGGAACTAACTGTAAGTTTGGATCTCTTGTAATCAATACTTCAAGTTTTCCTAATACATTTGCTATTTCTTCAAGCGCTTTATCTTTTTCTTTTTTATCAAGAAGTTCGATTACTTTAGCAACAAGATTAATAGCCTCCACCGCTTCTTCAGTTATTTTTTTAACTCTTTCATCAACATATTTATCCTGTGCGGCTTCTACTTTTTTTGTTACCTCTTTATTTTCTTCCATTCTTTTTTTTACTTCTGCCATGTTCCCCTCCTTAAATTTTTTGGTAATAAAATTATACAATATTTAGTTGCCTTTTGTCAATATATTTAAGCATTATTTATAATAAAAAATTTAGTTATTGTATTTAAGTATTAACCATACAGTCTTTGACCCTGTTTTCTTATAAAGAAAATTTCAGCCGAGATTAATAATCTCGACCTCTATAGCCTTAAATCTGGCAGTCTTTACTTTATGGTCGGCTTCGTTCCCAAAAAGATAATTGATACGGTTTTTAGCAAAATGAAACGTCACAAACATCGTATAAGGTCTAACGGATTTTGTAAATTTAACTTTTAAAGGTTTAGTTTTACCGTAAATACTTTTTAAAACCACCTTTTCATTTATTTCATCCCTGTGACATTCATTTACCAGTAAAATATCATCCTCATATCTTTTTATAAGTCTCTCACTGACTTTAGTCTGCGCGGCGTTATTATATTGAGCAAGCGCCCTTCCCGTATTCAGCCACCATCTTTTTTTATCTTCTATTAAATCTTTTACCTCTCCTCTTATATGATATTTGTGATAATGAAAATGACCTTTCCCGTCAGGCGTACTGAATTTTTCTAAATGAAGCACGGGAGTATCTCTTCCGTCTTCACTTATAGGCCACTGAAGAGGTTTTTTTTCCAGTCTTTCGTATGTGGCGCCTTTAAAACGGCTGACTTCTTTTTTACACGCATTAAAAACATCTTCGCTTGAAACATAATTTATATCCCTCCCAAGCCTTTTGGAAAGCTCCTTTATAACCTCCCAGTCATCAGGCAAATCGCTTTTTACAAGAGGTTTTGAGAGATGAAGTCTTCTCTCGGCATTTACGTAAACACCTCTTTTTTCATAAGCGCTTTTTACTGCAAATACGATATCCGCCTCTTTTGTAATCTCATTTTCCATAACTTCCATTACCATTAAAAATTCAAGCTCTTTAAAAGCCCTATGAATTTTATTTTGATTTGGATGAATATGTAAAATATCTTCCCCCATATTGATTATCGCTTTTATTTTACCATCTGTTACAGCATCAATAATATCCGGCGTCATAAGCCCTATATGTTCTTCATCCGGTCTTATATAATCAGGCAGATAGTACGGAAGACACCCTACATCGCAAGCTCCCTGAACATTGTTTTGCCCTCTTAGAGGCAATACGCCGGCTCCTTTTTTAAAATTACCCGTAAGCATAGCGAGATTACTGATAGCGTTTACCGATTCGGTACCGTCAATATGCTCGGTTACTCCAAGACCCCAGGTAAAAATAGTTTTTTTGGTTATAAGCTTTGCTATTTCCTCTATCTGTTTTGAAATATGTTCAAATCCGGGCAGTTTTTCAAAAAATTTTTTATCATATTTATCATGCAACAGAAGTTGTTTATATTCTTCATATTTTACGCATCGGTTATTTATAAATTCTTTATCTATCAAGTCGTTTTGTATAAGTTCTTTTGCCAGGGCGTTTAAAAACAGAAGATTGGATTCAAAAGGAAGTATTACGGCCACATCGGCAAATTTCATAAGGGAAATTTCCCTTACATCCACGACAATTAGTTTTGCCCCTCTTCTTTTTGCTTTAATAATTCTGCTTGCCACCATTGGGTGCGCTTCGGTTGTGTTTGAACCTATTACAAAAATAGTCTGCGCATCAAACAAAGAATCAAAATCAACACTGCTAGCCCCCTCCCCTATACTCATCTTAAGTCCGCTAAGACTTGGAGAGTGACAAACTCTGGCACAGTTATCTATATGCGGAGTTTTTACAACGTTTCTGGCAAAATGCTGAAATAGCCACGCGCTTTCTATATTTGTTCTGGCTCCCCCTATTGCGGCAACGGATTTTGAAGAATAGTTTTTTATAATTTCTTTTAGTTTCCATGCGGCAATGTCAAGCGCTAAACTAAAAGGAGCTTCATAAAACTTTTCATCGTAAGGATAAAGGTTTGCGATTCTTATTTGTAATTCAAAAGGCATGTTTTTTGCGTTTTTTTCTATAAATTCATAACTTATCAGATGTTTTTTCAGTCTATTATTTAAAAACTCAAATCCGTATTTACCTTTTATACAAAGTTCGCCCCCGCTTGAAATTCCTTCTTTTAAAGGCTTTATTTTAACTATTTTATCCTGATTAATTTGAGCGTCTATTTCACATCCCACTCCGCAATAGGTACAAACCGAAATCATTAATGCCCTTTTTTTGACTAAATATATCTTATTTTGCCACTTTTTGCAATAGTTTATCCTGTAAACTTACAGGCAACATATTAAAGAATTTAATTAAATAATAAAACCTTTTTGGAAACGCATATTCTTTATAATTTTTTTCAATGGCTTTTTGAATTCTATCAACTCCCTCATCAAGCTCCATTAAAAAAGGCATATAAAAATCATTTTTTTGGGTCATATCCGTCTTTATAAATCCAGGAAGTATATTTATTACTTTTATATCGGGGGCTAAAAGATTTCTCAACGACTGGGCATATGAATTTAAAGCTCTCTTAGAGGCACTGTAAGGCATAGAACTTGGTGCCCCCACAAGAGATGCCAAAGAAGAAATTAAAACAATTT
>JAMOSR010000124.1 GCA_027062985.1 Nautiliaceae bacterium | reverse complement strand
CAAATCCGCTTGCCACAAATGCCGTAAGAGCCGCGTTTGCTCCGGGAATTACGGTATAAGGAATATTGTGTTTTTGAGCAAATTTTACCAGTTTGCTTCCGGGGTCGCTAATTCCTGGCATTCCCGCGTCACTTACATAAACGCACTCTTTTGATTTTAATATTTCGGGGTCTAATTTTGATAATACTTTATCTTCGTTATGGGAATGCATGGATATAAATTCTTTATTTAAAGGAATATTTAAGAGGTTTAAAAGTTTTTTAGTGACCCTTGTGTCTTCACAAAAGATAATTTCAGCATTTTGAAGGGCTAAAAAAGCCCTTTTTGATATATCGTCTAAATTTCCAATTGGGGTTGGAACAAAGCTTAGCAATTAAGCCAGACCGTATTTTTTCTTAAATTTATCTACTTTTCCACCTTTTTCTATTGTTCTTTCTTTACCTGTATAGAAAGGATGGCATTTGTCGCAAACTTCAATTCTTAAATTAGGTTTTGTTGAAAGAATAGTAAATGTATGCCCGCAAGTACAGTTTACAGTACATTCAACGTATTCAGGATGGATACCTTTTTTCATTTTAGTCCTTTGTTAGGTTTTTTAGCCTATAGTTTTTAAGTTTGAAATTTTACTTTTTTAATCTTAAAGATTTCTTAATTTAAGCAAACTGTAAGTTAATAAAAATATTATCTCTGACACTAATAATGTAAAAAAACAAAAAAGCAAGAGATTAAACTCTCTGCTCTCTTGGTCTTGCTTCGTTAACTCTAAGTCTTCTTCCTTGGAATTCTTTACCGTCAAGTTCTTCGATTGCTGTTTCAGCTCCGCTTTCCATTTCGATAAATCCAAAACCTTTGCTTCTTCCTGTTTCTCTATCATTAATGATTTTTGCTGATAGTACTTCGCCATATTCTGAGAATAATGTTTTTAGCTCATCTGCGCTAGCGTCGTAATTAATGTTTCCTACGTAAATTGTTTTCATGTGATTTCCTAAAATTTAAATTTGCATTGACATTATAACGGGATAATTTATAAAAAGCAAATAAAATTGGTATAATTAATAAAAAAAAGGAAAAATTTATGGGAATTAAAAAAAATTATACAGAATTCAGAAACGCTTTAACAAAAGGAGATACGAAAAAAGCGGAGGAATTTTTCAAAAAGGCTTTTGAAGACGCTTTTGCTCTTTATCAGTTAAAATTGACTAATAATGAAAAATTTGATTTATCAAACGAAGATGAGCTTTTTGCCGTTGTTACCCTGTTTGACAATATGCTAGGGTTTTATAAAGAGTGGATGTTAGAAGAGGGGATGGCTTTTGCCGAGTCGATGGTAGAGTTGGTGGATTCGCCTAAACTTAAGGAAATGTTTAAAGGATTTTCTTTAGGAATGCAGGCCGGGATTCCTTTGGACGAATTTATGAGGGATTATGTTGATTTGAGTAAAGTTGATGAGGAATTCCCTCAGTTTTTGTGTAATTTTAAAGAAAAAATAAAAGAACTTATAAAGAACACCTGAGATTGGTTTCTACTTTTAAAGAAAACCCAAAAGGTGTTTTTATTATTAAAACAGCTCTCTTTTCTCCCCTGTTTTTTTGAATTTCCTGATATATGTTTAATAAATCCTCTTCGTAGTTTTCGCTTATATTTCTTTCTATAATGGTTATTTCATCTTTTATTGCCGCTTTTTCGTTTGCTGCATCTTCAAGACTCATAAGTTTTCTGCAGGTTACTCTTAAAAATTCCCCGACTTTATCTACTTGAGCTTTTATGGCTATTGGTTCGTCCAGGTTGAACTCCTGAAGTTTTTCCAAATCTCTTTCAAAAATCATAATGTCTATTTTTCCGTGATAATCCATAAGATTTGCTATGGCGAATTTATTGCCTTTTTTTGAAATTCTGACTTTCATGCCTTCTATTTTCCCTACAAGCAGTGCTTCTTGTCCTATTATTTCTTCTATTTCACTTGAGAGGTTGTATTTTAAATTTTTCATTTTTTCTTTATAAGGGTCAAGAGGGTGGGCTGAGACGTAAAATCCGAGAGTTTCGTATTCACCTTCAAGCAGGGTTTTCATATCGAATTCGTCGGTCGTCCTTATTTGTAGTTTTTCCTGTATTTCGTCTTCTGTTTCTATATCGGCAAAAAGGGAATGTTCGTGGTTTATTGCGTTTTTTCTCTCTTCAATGCGTTTTTTAAATTCAAGCATATTTTCTATATTTTCCAAAAGTGTTTTTCTTGGATACCTAAAAGAATCCATTGCTCCCGATTTTATCAGCTGTTCGAGTACTTTTTTATTAACTTTGCTTGTATCTATTTTTAATATAAAATCTTCCAAGTCTTTAAACGGTCTGTTTTGTACAATACTCTCAATTGCTTTTGCCCCAACCCCTTTAATTGCGCTAAGTCCGAAAAGAATTTTATCTTCTACCGGTGTAAACTGGGCGTTTGATTTTTGAACGTCGGGAGGCAGGACTTCAATCCCTAAGGATTTTGCCTCATCAATGTATCTTGCTATTTTGTCGGTATTGTCCGCTTCGTATGTTAAAAGTGCTGCGAAAAATTCCGTAGGGAAATATTTTTTTAGATATGCCGTCTGATATGTAATCATGGCGTATGCTGCGGAATGGGATTTATTAAAACCGTATCCGGCGAATTTTTCTATTAAATTAAACAACGCTTTTGCGTTTTCATATGAAAATCCCTGTTTTTGTGCCCTTTTTGCGAATTCTTCTGCGTATTTTGCCATCAAATCCGCTTTTTTCTTACCCATAGCACGTCTTATAATATCGGCTTCACCTAAAGAAAAACCGCCTATCGCCTGAACGATTTGCATAACCTGTTCTTGATAAACGATAACTCCGTATGTCGGTTCAAGAATAGGTTTTAAAACTTCTTCAAATTCGTCGTAAAAATAGCTTATCGGTTTTCTTCCGTGTTTTCTTTCTATGTAGTCATCAAGCATTCCCGCATCCATAGGACCCGGGCGGTAAAGAGCCAGCATTGCGATTACGTCTTCGAAATTGGTAGGTTTTAATCTTTTTGCCAAATCCTGCATACCGTCTGATTCTATCTGAAATAGTCCTAAAGTTTTTCCGCTTTGAATTAATTTAAACACTTCCGGGTCGTCAAGCGTCAAATCATCGACATTTACTTCTTTTTTTTGATTTTCTTTTATAAATTTTACTGCTTTGTCTATAACGGTCAGGGTTTTTAGTCCCAAAAAGTCGAATTTAATCAAATCGACTGGTTCTAAATAATTTAATGAATACTGGGTTGTGTGAAATTCATCGTGTTCGTCCTGTTTGTAAAGAGGGGATTTGTTCCAGAGTTTCGTATCGCTTATAACCACGCCCGCCGCGTGTTTACCTGTGTTTCTTTTTAAACCTTCAAGAGCTTCGCCGAACGAATAGAGTCTGTTATAAAGAGGGTCGTCTTCGGTTATCTCTTTGATTTTAGGTTCAAGTTCTTTTGCTTTTTGAAGGGTAATACCAAGTTGGTCCGGGATTAGTTTTACGAATTTATCCGCGGTTGAATAATCTATTCCGAATATTCTTGCCACATCCCTTAAAACACCTTTGGCAAGAAGCGAACCGAAAGTCACTACCTGCGCTACGTTTTCGTGTCCGTATTTTTTTTGGACATATTCTATTACCTCATCTCTTCTTTCCTGACAAAAATCGACGTCGATATCAGGCATTGAGACTCTTTCCGGATTTAGAAATCTCTCGAATAAAAGACCGTATTTTAAAGGGTCTATATTGGTAATTTCAAGAGCGTACGCTACTAAACTTCCGGCGGCACTTCCCCTTCCGGGCCCCACGGGTATTTTATTTCCGTCTCCTCTTAAGTGACGGCTCGGGTCTTTTGCGTAGTTGATAAAATCCCAAACTATCAGCATATATCCGGGGAATTTCATCTGTTTAATAATATCTATTTCATATTGTAAGCGTTTTTTATATTCTTCGTGTAAATGTTCAGGAATTTTTTTTAATCTTTTTTCAAGTCCCTGCCAGCATTTATATTCGAAATATTCGACATCGCTTTTTATATCCA
>JAMOSR010000123.1 GCA_027062985.1 Nautiliaceae bacterium | reverse complement strand
ATTATTAAAATCAAATCCATTTCATCCGTCTTTAAGATTGCATAACCTTAATCCACCATTGGAAAAATTTCATAGTGTTAGTTTAACAATGAAATATCGGATAATAATTGATTTTGTTGTAAAGGGCAATAAAATAATTTTTATTAATATTGCCATACACGATAAGGCTTATAAAAAGTAAATGAGGATTTGATTAATAAATTTTTAAAAAATTTTAAGACATTTCGTAAATATATCCTTTTTCTATATGTAACTGTCTGTATTTTACATTAAATTCGTTAGGTAATGAATGAGAAGCTATTATAACAGTGATTCCCATTTTATTAGCCATGGTAAAAAGGTCCATAACAAGAGAGGCTGAATATTCGTCCAGACCGCTTATAGGCTCGTCTGCCAATATCATAACGGGATTGTGAATAATAGCTCTGGCTATTGCCGCTCTTTGTTGTTCCCCTCCGCTAAGCTCCGCCGGAAATTTGTCAGCTTTGTGAGATAGTTTAACTTTTTTTAACAATTCAAGTGCTTTTTGTTCCGCTGTTGTTTTTTCAATTCCAGCTATTAACAGGGGAAGCATAACGTTTTTTAAAATATTCCATTCCGGAATAAGTTTGTAATCCTGAAAAACGATACCGAGGTGTCTTCTAAGAAGGGCTAGTTTTGATTTTGAGATATTATTTACTTCAAATCCCCCTATGTTTAGTATTCCTTTAGGTTTTACCTCTCCATACATTGCTTTTATAAGAGTTGTTTTACCGCTGCCGCTGACTCCTGTTAAAAAAACAAAATCCCCGCTGTTTATGGAAAATGTGGAATCATGTATTATAGGTTGGGAATTATAGGAGATATACAAATTTTTAGCCACTACGAGTTTAGCCATTAAACAGCCTTTTAAGTTCTAAATGGGCAAGATAATTTTCTTTTATTGGAGCCGGAGCTTTAAAATATTCCGGTTTATCTTTATTTAATATATATAAATGCTCCGGTCTGTTAAAATTACCTAATGTTAATCTTATAAGTTCCCTGTTTTCGTCTATTTTAAAAACCTTTTCTATATGAATTACAAAATTGTTATAAATCTTTGGTTTAAAATCGAGATTTTTAAGTTTTTTTTCAAAAGTAAAATCAAAATTTTCTTTTAACTCTTCTGAAATTTCATGGTTTATCATATAAATATCATAAATATCTTTATCAAGTTTTTTCCATCTGTCTTCATATTTGCTCGATATTACGTAAGGGATGTTTTTTTTGATTCTTATATCTATTTTATTATAATCCAAAAACAGGTTAAGCGAATAGTTAAAGTATTTTACACTGTCCGTTCTTAAATGTAAAAAAGCGTCTTTTTTTAATGTTCTTATGCATTCGTTTATGAAATCTTTATTCATAACTCTTCTGTGCGGCTTTTTATCCCATGGAACCGGAAAATGTACGTATATTGCTTCAAGATTGTTTGAGGGGATTTTACTTAAAATTATTCTTGCGTCGTGATTTAATACTCTCACATTTGATATTTTTTCGTGTTCTAGTCTTTTTAAGACCTGTTCTATAGAAGGTTTGTGTATTTCTATTCCTAAAATGATTTTATCGGGATTTTCTTTTGCTAAATGAATTAAATGTCTTCCGCTTCCAAATCCTACTTCTACGATATCGATGTCGCTTAAGTCGTCTTCTATATTTAAAAGATTTTTATTGGGAAGTTTTTCTTTAATTCCGCGTATGTTTTCAAAAATTATTTTTGCGTTTTGTAATTTTATAATTGCTTCATAAGCTTTTTTGATTTCGCTTATTATAGGTCTGGTGATTTTATCATATTTTATAAGGTAAGTTCCGTCTTCTTTAGGCTGGAGTTTTATTAGAAATTTTGAAATAGGAGTTTTTACCCCTATTAAATTTTCCGCTTGAAATAAGAATTCCACATCATCCACTTTTACAGGATAATTTATTTTTTCAAATCTGTCTATTACTATATGGGGCATTTATCCTCCTATTTCTACTTTTGCTGGCTCTTTTGAAATAAGTCCGTATTTATCCACTTCATATATATAATATGTATATCTTTTTTTAGGATTTATAGTGTCTTGAAAAGAGTTTTTATTTACAACAAATTTTTTTTGTGATTTTTTAAAGACCCCTTCTTTTTCCTCTTTTATAATAAGATATTTCGCCGCTCTGTTATCCGGTGAGGTGAAAACGAATTCGACTTTGTTTTGGAAAAGATTTGTAGACACTATAGGGGTTGTTGGTTTTGGTAACGTTTGTCCCATAACGGCCGGGGTTTCGTCTAATAAAGATTCGGTATTGTGAGGGGATACAGCTGTTACTTTATAATATCTTTTAGCTCCGTCCTCTTTTAAATAATCGGTAAATTCTGTTTTGGTAACTTTTTTATAAAAATTAAAAGGTCCGTTTGCAAAATCGCTGGTATAAATTTTATAATATTTTGCATTTTGAACCGGGCTCCATGTAAGTTTTATCTGTTTTGGAAGGTTTATTGTTGCTTTTATATTCAACACTATAGGAGGTTTTGGATAAGTTGAAACGACAATATTTTTGGAAGGGAGAGATTTTATTCTGTCATAACTTATTGCGAATATTCTGTATTTATAAATTTTTCCGTCTTGAAGACCTTTGTCTATATATTCAACTTCCATTCTGTGATTTAATGTGGCTATTTCTTCCCATTTCGCTTTTTCGTCATTAAATCTTTCTATAATATATTTTACGACTCTTTCGTTTGGATGAGGTCTGAAAACTATTTTAACGATACCTTTTGTAAGAGGTTTTGCTTCTAGAGGTATAACGGGCATCATAGGAGGAAGTGTTTTTTGAGTTGTCTCAATTGCTAAAGACGGAATATTGTTTTTAAAAGTTGCAATTCTATATTTATATGTTGTATTTGGTTTTAATTTTTTGTCTATATAAATAGATTTAAACGGGTCTTTTATAGTTGCTAATTGAATCCATTTTTTATTTTTTTCATTATATCTTTGAATATAATAGCCTTCGATATTATTTACAGGTGACCAGAAAAGCGCCATGGCGTTTCTGTCAGGATATGCTTTAAATTCACTCACTTTTGGTAAATTTGGATTTGATTTGGGAGCAGGTTTATTTACCGCACAACCCGTTATTAGCATTAAAATAGTCGCTGAGATTATCAATCTTTTCATCTTTAATTCCTTTTGGCATATATTTTTTAAAATCTTCAAATATTGGTGCTATTATACTAAGTTTTTTTCCGTTTGGATGAGTTAAGTAAATTTCTCTGGCATGCAACATAACTCTTGGGATGTTTTGATTTTTTTTGCCATACGTGGTATCTCCTATAATATATCTTCCGAGTTTTGTTAAATGTACCCTTATTTGATGGGTGCGTCCCGTAAATAGCTTTGCCGCGGTTAAATTTTCTTTAATAGGAACGAATAGGGTTGTCGCTTCTTTTCCGTTTGGTACGATACCCATTTTAAGTCTGTTTTTAGGATTTCTTCCAATAGGAGCATTTACGCATTTTGTTTCTTTTAACGGTTCGTTTAATATCATAAGATAATGTCTTCCCATGGTTTTGTCTTTTAATTGATTGCTTAAAAATTCATGGGTCTTATTGTTTTTTGCAATAACTAACGCCCCGCTTGTTTCTTTATCTATTCTGTGTACTATTCCAAATCTTTCTTCTCCTGCAAGAGTTGATAGAGAATAACCTTTTTGTTTTAACCAGTCCACGAGTGTGGCTTCTTTATAACTTGGAGCAGGGTGGACTACTATTCCAGGAGGTTTATTTATTACGAGTAAATCATCGTCTTCATATATTATAGGAATATCAAAATCCGCTTTTTTGGTTTCTTTTTCTTCTTTTGGAGGTAATAAAATTTTTATTTTATCATTTGGCTTTATTTTAATTCCACCTTTAGAAGCTTGTTTTTCGTTAACTTTAACATATCCTTTTTTTATAAGGTTTTCTATTTGATTTCTTGATACGTTTAGTTTTTGAGTTAAAAACTTATCTAATCTGTTTTCTTCTGTTGCTGTTATTTCCACATTTTTATCCTTTTTTTAAAATTTTTCCAAATTTTTCCAAAATTTTCAAGAAAA
>JAMOSR010000122.1 GCA_027062985.1 Nautiliaceae bacterium | reverse complement strand
CCCGCCCACTCAGGCAAATTTACCCCAAGTTTTTCCCTTAAGGCTTTTACCACAAGCGAATCCATAAACTCCATAGCAACAGGCATAGCCCCGGATGAAAGAGATTTATAAACGGCGTTCATGGCATCCTCAACATTTTCAAAAATTCCCATATAGGTCTTTTTAAGACGCGGTTTTGGAAGAAGTTTTAGAGTGATTTCCGTAATAACAGCCAACGTCCCTTCGCTTGCTACCAAAATCCCGGCGACATTATACCCCGCTACGTCTTTTATTGTTCTTTTTCCCGCCCTTATTATATCCCCGTTTGGAAGGACCGCTTTTAAACTCATAACATAATCTTTTGTAATTCCGTATTTTGCCGCTCTCATACCCCCTGCGTTTTCACTGACGTTTCCACCGATTGTTGAATAATCCATACTCGCAGGGTCGGGCGGATAAAAAAGCCCCTTTTTTTCAACCTCTTTTTGCAAATGGGCGTTAATAACTCCCGGCTGGACAACAGCCACCATATCTTTTTCGTCAATTTCCAATATTTTATTCATATACTTCTCAACAGCTAAAACAATCCCGCCGTTTACCGGTAAAGCCCCTCCGGTAAATCCGCTTCCAGCCCCTCTTGGAATTACTGCTATTTTATTGTCGTTGCAATATTTTAAAATTTTGCTAACTTCTTCTTCGTCTTTTGGAAATACAACCGCATCGGGATAGTAATGCTCTTTTGTGGCGTCGTATGAATACGCCCTTAAATGGATTTTATCCGTTTTAATATCATCTTCGCCTACAATATTTTTTAAAGCTTTTATATGTTTAGCGTCTATCATGTTAATCCTTTATAAAACGTTTATAATCCACAGGTTCTATATCAAAATTTTTGAAATATGTAAAAAACGCTCTTTTATAATGTGCGGTTATAGGCGCTTTTTTCGTTTTTATGGCATAAAAACTGAAAGAATCAACTTCGTATATTTTATCTAAAACAAAAATAATTCTTCCTATATTCATCTTTTTGGAAAAGTCAATAAAATCACTCTTTTCTACTTCCCCGTCCAAAAACGCCGCAAAAACATCCGGCGAAACAACGGTAGCATTTTTATACAGCTCTTTTACTTTAAGATATACTTCCTGATTTGGAGCTATAATTAAAATTCTGTCATAATCTTTTGCAAAAACAATTTCATCTCCCGCCTTTGGAAACACCACAGGAAGAGCGTAAGCATCGTTTTGAAAATCATCCACCGGATAAAAAGAGACCTTTTTACCAAACGAAACAGCCCTTGCACATATTATTTTTTCGTTCATATAAGGACATAAAACTATCCCGCTTACCCCTTTTTTGACAAATACGCTTATATCTCCGCTTTTACCGTAAACTTTGGTAAGCTTAACTTCTGCCCCAAATAATAACACTCCTACAAACAGTACAAAAAATATCCTCATTAACAGACCTTTTTGATAAAATTATATCAAATAAACGGTGGTCTCAATCAATAATCTCTTTTAGTCTCTCCTCTTTTTCAACCAAAAGCTCCTCAATCGTCTTTGGCATAGAAAGATAATATCCCTGAAGTAAATCAACTCCTATTTCTTTTAAAATTTCAACCGTATCTTCATCTTCTACAAACTCGGCTACCAGATGTAAATTAAATTCTTCTCTAAATCCGGCAATAATTTTTACGGCTTTTTTTAAAAACTCATCGTCTTTAACATTCTTAATTAGCGTACCGTCTATTTTTAAAACCCTTATCATATTTTTTCTAAGCAGATTAATTACTAGCAATATGGAAGAATAACCGCTTCCAAAATCGTCTACGGCAAAGTAAGTCTTATTTTCTTTATGGATTTTCTCAATAAGCTCCAGGTTTTCCACAAAACGCTGTTCGGTAAGTTCTAAAACAATATCTATATCTAAAAAATCAATCACCTGTGTCAGCTTTTTAATATAATTTTCATCTTTTAAAGCTTCAAAAGATATATTTAAAAAAACTCTGTTGGTAACCTGTTTAAGAAGTTCTTCTTTTTCCAATACTTTTTCCAAAACTACCGTATCAAATTCGCTTATTTTCCCCATTGAATAAATATGGTCTATAAACATTCCGGCAGGAATTAATTTATCTTGTTCGACTATCCTGCCGAGCGCTTCTAACGAAAAAACCTTTTTGTTTGCCGATTCAAAAATAGGTTGAAACACAACGTCTATTTCTTTATTTTCAATTTTTTTTCTTATATAATCCATATTTATCTGCTCTTTTAACCACTGTTCTAAATGATTTTCCTTATTGTTTATAACAATATTTCTACCGCTGTTTATAGCTATTTTCTTTAAATAGGAAAAATAATTTATCAAATCTTTAACTTTTATCTGAGAAAATTTATCAAGTATAATTCCTAAAATTAACGCGTCAAAAACAACCTTCTCATCATTTATTATTATTTCGGAATTAATAATATCGTAAATATCTTTTATCTCTTTTTCAAACTCTTTTAAATCTATATCTTTTGCCAAAAAATAAAAATCGTTGCTAGAGCCTTTTATAATTAAAAAATCTTTTTTATTCTTATATCTGGATTTAAGCCGCTTAAAAAGCTCCTTTTTAGCCTGAGTAACAACATTTTCATTAATAAGCTTATTTAAAGTTTTTAAATTTTTTAAATCTATTACCCCTACATAAAGCGTTTTACTTTTAACTAAAATTTCTATTAAATCAAAAAAACTTTTTTCTATATTGGCAAAAGTAGAAATATAAAGCTCGTTAAGAGTGTTATAGAATTTTAAAATCTGCTCTTTTAAATCCTTAAACACAAAATAAGACTCCGCATAATGACCTCTTTTATAAAAGACATAAAAAGAGTTTGAAAGCATATGAATAAGATTGTGCAAATCATGAATATAAACGCATAAATTAACATCCAGACATATCATTAAAGACTCAAGATAAGCCAAATATTCTTTAAATTTACAGTGTTTACTATCAACCAGAGGGTATTCGTCTATTTTATCATATTTAACTGCATTTACTATTTTATCAATCCATTTATTATGAGCCTGAAAAAGCAAAAAATCGTGCTTTTGCTTTTCAAGCAGCAACTCTTTTAAAGACAAAATCTCTTTTTTAATATAAACCTTGGCTGTGATATTTAAAAGAGTGTCAAGTTTGCTTTTAATCTTTTCATCTTTAATATCGGTTTTTACAAGCCCAAAAGCGCGGTAAACAATCGAATAAGGAAGATTTATTTTTTTATAAAATTCATAACACACTTTTTCGTCTATTGTCTCGGTTGATAAATACTCTTCAATAATCTTAGCAACTTTTTTTAAATCAACATCTTTAAAAGAGTTTTTAACTATTTCATCTTCTAAAAGTTTTTTAATTAAAAGTTTTTCCAATTTCATTTTTCCGTCCTATCCCATATTTTTCTCTTTTAAAACTTCAACTTCCGTATTATCTTTTTTAAAGAACATAACAACTCCTTTTTTTATAACTGACTGACTAAACGTATTCAACAATAGAGCAAATTTTTTACTTTATTTAATCAGTATTTACAATTGTATAAGAAGAATTAAAAAAAGTCAATGACCAATGTCAATGAAATATACAAAGCCAAAGGGGGGGGTAGAAAAAGTGTTTATTTGTTAATCAGACCTGCTCTATTTTTATCTTATCGGTATTGAAGTGCTTTTTCATTTCTTCTTCTATTGCATAAAGAGTCACAGCCCCGCTCGCACACGTAGCACAGGCTCCAAGATATTTTACATATACTTTGGTAATACCGTCTTCTTCTCTAATATCCACAAGCTCAAGACTTCCCCCATCCATTGCAAGCATAGGTTTTATTTTTTTATCCAAAAACTCTTCTATCGCTTTTATCTTTTTAATCAGACTCATTTTTTCAAAATCTTCTGCGGTAGCGGCTTCATTTAGTTTTTCTTTTTTCATCTGTTCTTGAACTTCTCTTATAATATCCACAAGATATACGTCTCTTTCTTCATGCCCTCCGGGTGCTACGCAGCTTTTACAGTATTTCCCGGCATCGGTGTATTTTTGAAGCTCTTCAACCGTTTTTACATTGTATTTTCTGACAATATCTTCTATCTCTTTTCT
>JAMOSR010000121.1 GCA_027062985.1 Nautiliaceae bacterium | reverse complement strand
CTTGAGCTTATAAAAATTCTTTTAAATCATCCTCATTTTGAAATCAATTCTTTATTTGGAAGCGAGGGGGGAGAGAGAATTGAAGAGATTTATCCTTCTTTAAAAGGTGTTTTTGAAAAAGAAATTCAAAAAGCCGACATAAAAAAAATAGCTTCTCATGATTTGGTTTTTTTAGCAGTGCCTCACAAAACTGCAATGGGCTTGGTAAAAGAGCTTTACGGAAAAACAAAAATTGTAGATTTTTCGGCGGATTATAGGCTTCATCAAAAAAATTACGAAGATTATTACTGTCCTCATATAGACCCTGTAAATCTTGAAAACAGCGCATACGGACTTCCTGAAATTTTTAGGGAATATATAAAAAAAAGCTCTCTAATAGCAAATCCGGGATGTTATCCTACCGCAAGTATTTTAGCTTTATATCCGTTTTTGGAATATGTGGAAGATGGAGTATTTATTGACGCCAAAAGTGGAGTCAGCGGGGCTGGGAAAAAACTAAGCTCTACTACTCATTTTGTAAAAGATAATGAAAACTTTTTTGCTTATAATCCTATAAAACACCGCCACAGTATAGAAATAAAAGAAAAAACGGGTCTAAATGTTACATTCGTTCCTCAATTGCTTCCTATTACAAGAGGGATGCAGGTGAGTGTTTATGCTAAACTAAAAAAAGATATCGAGCCTCTTGAAATATTAAAAGAGACATATAAAAATGAAAAATTTATAAGAATAAGTGAAAAACCGGTAGAAATTAAAAATGTAGCCGGGAGCCATTTTTGTGATATTTTTGCTGCAAAAAACGGAAATATGCTTTTTATAAACAGCGTAATAGACAATCTTTTAAGAGGGGCCTCTTCTCAGGCGGTAGCTAACGCTAATTTGATGTTCGGATTTGATGAAGGTTTGGCTCTTCCTAAAATCACATATGTTCCGTAGGAATTGAGAATTGAGAATTGAGAATGTAGAATTGAGAAATGGGGCGGTGATAATTGCGGATGTGCATTATAAAAAAGGCGATAAGGAATTTTTAAGTCTTTTGAAAAAATGGATTGAGAATCCTCCCCCACAGGTTTTTTTCCTTGGCGATATATTTCATCTTCTGCTTCCTTTTAAATATTTAATCGATTACAACAAAGAAGCAATAAATCTTATAAATACCCTCTCTTACAAAACGGAAGTTTATTA
>JAMOSR010000120.1 GCA_027062985.1 Nautiliaceae bacterium | reverse complement strand
TTACGGTTGCGTAAAGATTTTCATATTCATCCAAAAGTCCTAATAAATCGGCCGTTCCTACATGCTCCATAATAATTTTCAGTTTTGGAAAGTCACGGGCTAATTTTTCATAAACTACTGCAAACTCCCTTTCCCTATCAAGTACAAATCCGTTTGTTTCTCCATGAACGGATAATGGTATATTAAGTTCTTGCATAATCTCAAGTACCGGATAAACATTTTCTATAGACTTAACCCCGTTTTCAGAATTTGTGGTAATTCCGGCAGGATAAAGCTTTATGGCGAATATATCATCAACCAAATCCAACAACTCATCTTCACTGTATTCTCTCATAAAAAGATTCATAAGAGGCGTAAAGTTCTCACAGTTTTGTAAAATCTCTTTTTTATAATTTTCAAGTCTTTCTTTATTATCTACAGGAGGTACAAGATTTGGCATAATAACGGCAGCAGCAAACTGGTTTGCAGTATAAGGTATAACATCTTTAAGTATTTTTCCTTCACGGAGATGTAAATGCATATCTATCGGAGTGTTTAGAATCATTTGAAGCCTTTTTTATGTAATTTTAACAAAAAGAAACTATAAGACGAATTTTATATCTTTATGTTCTTGCAGTCTTTTAAAAAATTCATTTCTCTCTTCTTCGCTTGTAACATACGCTTCAAATTTTTGAGAATAATATTTTCCTTTTTGATTATTATCTTCTATTTTACACTCCTGATTATTTATACATTCTTTAACAGCGGCTCTCATTTTTTCTTTATCTTCTCCTATAATTCTAAATCCCCACATTCTCGGATATTCTATTTTATTTTTTTCTTCTGCCATATTCCCCTCCTTACACTTTTAGTGTAATTATATCAAGTTTTCTCAATTTTGTAAATAAATAACTAAATAGGGAACTGACTAAATAAAGTAAAACAATTGTAAATTTTAGTGCAGTAAAAGCGTTAAAAAAGTGAACTTAAAGCGTAGAAGTTTGCACTTTTTAGTTTTTACGAAATGTTTAGAAATTTGCTTTCTTATTGAGCGTATTTAGTCAGTACCACTAAACAGTAACTGTCACTATAAATGGGACAAAAAGAAAAAAAAGAAAAGAAAGGTTACATAAAATACACCATCGGAACGATAGTAGGATACTTTTTAGTTTTTCTGAAAACATGCTTTCTTATTACGTTTCTAAGCTCGTTTTCAAAAATTCTGTTTTTTTCATACACATAATCTTTTGCATGGTCTATATAATTGATTAAAAGTTCCTCCATTTCTTTTGCAAAAGCCTTATCTTCTTTATCAGCTATAATACCAAACGTTGTAACTCTAGGTCTTCCTATAAGTTTTTTATTTTGTTTATCAACCTGAGCCACTATCATAATAATACCTTCATTAGCAAGCTTTTGCCTGTCTATTACGACATCGTTTTCTATCTGTTCGTTTATTTGATTATCGATATAAATTTTTCCAACTTTTACATTTTTAACTTTTCTGACTCTTTTTGGAGTTATTTCCCATTGCTCTCCGTCTTCCATAATAAATACGTTCTCTTCTTTCATTCCGGCCTGAAGAGAAGTTTCTTTATGCTTCATTAAATGGTTATACTCTCCATGAACCGGAAAGAAATATTTAGGCTTTACAAGTCTTAGCATTAGTTTTTGTTCTTCCTGACTTGCGTGACCCGAAACATGAATTTCACTGAATTCATGATAAGCTACTTTTGCACCTTTTTTCATCAAAAAGTTTATAAGCTGAGAAACGGTAGGTTCGTTTCCTGGAATCGCTTTTGCCGAAATAATAATCTGATCACCCTCTTTAATTTTTACATGCCTGTGTTCATCAATAGCCATCCTATATAAAGCGCTCATACTCTCACCCTGACTTCCGGTAGTGATAATCAATATTTCCTCATCCTGATATTTTCCTATTTCATACGGGTCTATAAAAATATCCCTTGGAAGCTTTATATAACCTAAATCCATAGCGACATTTAGGTTCTGCTCCATACTTCTTCCGATTATACAGACTTTTCTCCCGTATTTAATACCTCTTTCAATAGCCTGATAAACCCTGTGTATATTGGAAGAAAAAGTAGACATAATAACTCTGCCTTTTGTTTTCATAAACAAATCATCAAATGTTTTTCCAACAACGCTTTCACTTGGAGTAATTCCAGGTTTATAAGAATTTGTCGAATCGCTAAATAACGCTAAAACTCCTTTTTCTCCGTAATAAGCAAGTCTGTGAAGATCCGGCGGATAACCGTCAATCGGAGTATTGTCTATTTTAAAATCTCCCGTATGAACAATAGTTCCAATTGGTGTTTGAATAGCAAGGGAAGAACTGTCTACGATTGAATGAGTCATATGAATCCATTCCACTTTAAAATCACCTATTTGAATAGGATGACGTTTTTTTACGCTTCTAAAATAACTTTTATACTGATGAATTTTATGCTCTTTAAATTTATTTTCTATCATAGCAAGAGGAAGTGAAGTTCCGTAAATAGGAAATTGCATCTCTTTAAACAGGTACGGAACCGCTCCTATGTGGTCTTCATGTCCGTGAGTAATTATAAGACCTTTTATTTTATGACGAATTTCCCTAAGATAACTAAAATCCGGAATTAAAATATCAACTCCATGCATATCTTCATTTGGAAAACTCATACCGCAGTCTATAATAATAGCACTGTTTTCCGTCTCAAGAACGGCACAGTTACCGCCTATTTCATCAAGCCCTCCAAGAGGGGTAAATCTTACCCATCCTTTTGAATTACCGTCGATTTTTGTATGACAATTAAGCCTTGCCCTATGAATTTTTTCATTTTCATTAAATGCTTTATTTAAATCTTTAAACCATACGAAATTTTTAGGGTCCACTTTTTTTTGAGGCTGGGTTAGAGGTTTTTTAGTCTGTTTTTCGGTTTTTCTGACTTCACTGTTTTGAATTTTATTATTTTGTTGGTTATTTTCATTTTTTAAATTCTCTTCTACTGTATTTTTAATTGCTTCTTGAAGAGTCAAATCTTTTTCTTTTTCCATTTACACTCCTTTCTTTTAGCGCAGAAAAGAGCTGGAAAAAAGTATCAGCATCCACCTGGTGAGGTCTTATCGTATCGGCAAGCCCGAATTCTTGAGGATTAAAATCATATTTTGCGGATAAGTTTTTTTTAAGTGTCTTTCTAGGGTTGCTAAAAGCAATTTTTAAAAATTTAGCAAACTCCTCATCATACGAGTCTTTAAACTTCTTAAATTCTATTACGCTGCTTGTAACTTTAGGTGCAGGCACAAACGCTCCTGGAGGTATGTCAAAAAGCTTTTTTACCTCCGCAGTACGGCTTGCCAAAACACTTAAAGACCCGTAATTTTTATCACCGGGTTTTGCGCTGAATTTATCCGCAACCTCTTTTTGAATCAAAACAACTATATTTTTAGCATTTTTATCTTTTAATGCTCGTAAAATAATATTAGTTGCTATATAATAAGGCAGATTAGCTATCAAATCATAGTTTTCATCCGCCAAACTTTCTTGCCAATATTCTAATACATCACCACAAATTAAATTTAAATTTGGAAATTTCTTTTTTAAAATTTCACAAAGTTCTTTATCTATTTCGATTGCCGTTATTTTATTTCTTTTTTCCAGCAACTTTTCTGTTAAATCGCCTAAGCCAGGCCCAATTTCTATTACCAAATTATCGGTATTGGGCATCGCTTGGGCGATTTTTTCCAAATAATGTTTATCTTTTAAAAAATTTTGCCCAAATTTTTTCTTTGCTTTGATTATATCATATCCTTTTAAAAAAAGTAAATAGTATGATAAAATTATAACAAATATTTAAAAGGAAATAATAGATGGAATATTTCGCAAAACGCATTATTCCCTGTTTGGACGTAAAAGACGGGAGGGTTGTAAAAGGTGTTAATTTCGTAGGTCTAAAAGATGCCGGAGACCCTGTAGAAGCGGCTATAAGATATAATGAAGAAGGAGCGGACGAACTGACTTTTTTAGATATTACCGCAAGCCATGAAGACAGAAAACCAATTATAGAGATTGTAAAAAAAGTAGCCCGCGAAGTTTTTATTCCGTTAACGGTAGGAGGAGGAATTAGCGAACTTAACGATATTTATAATCTTTTAAATGTCGGATGTGATAAAGTTTCTATTAATTCCGCAGCTGTAAAAAGACCGGAATTTATTAATGAAGCCAGCAAAAGATTTGGAAGCCAGTGTATTGTAGTCGCTATTGACGTTAAAAAAATAGCTCCTAACAAATGGCATGTTTTTATTAAAGGCGGCCGTGAAGATACCGGCCTTGACGCAATAGAATGGGCAAAAGAAGTAATTGACAGAGGTGCCGGTGAAATACTTTTAACTTCAATGGACGCTGATGGGACAAAAGCAGGGTTTGATATCGAAATCACCGAAAAAATCTCAACTTCAGTAAATGTACCGGTAATAGCAAGCGGAGGAGCAGGAAAAATGGAACATTTTAAAGAGGTTTTTGACCATAAAGCAGATGCTGCACTGGCTGCTAGTATTTTTCATTTTAAGGAAATAGATATTATGGATTTAAAAAAGTATTTAAAAAATAACAAAATAAGCGTTAGATTATAATTATGAAAAAAATTATATTGCTTCCCTTTACCGTTTTACTCTTTGGATTTGAAGTTGAATTTATAAAAAAGTACAAAGAATATATTATTCCTGATAAAGAAGCAATCGAAATACTAACATCAAAAAAAGATTTAAATTTTCCGTTTAAATATATTAAAACCGAAAACGGTTATATTTTAATAGGGAATATTGATAGTGTAGATTTATGGCTAAGAAACAACTTTTACGCTCCTAAAGATGCAAAATTTAAAAAACTAAAAATAGCCGTTATTGACATGGATAAAATTCAATATAAAGTAATTAGAAAAATTAAAAAAATTTACAAAGGATGTTTTCTTAAAAAACTAATTTTTTTAACACCCGATGAGCAAAAAATTTTAACAAAACCGTCTTATATAGAAACAGATTATAAAATAATTTTGGAATGTAGGTAATGTTTCACGTGAAACAAGGAAAGACATGATTATATCCGCAGGAAACAAAGAAATTTTCAGTTTTGCCACTCCAATAGGAGTAGGTCTAATAGAAAGTGCAATAAATCTCACAAGGATTTGTCTTTTTGAAAAACCTGATTTTTTAATTTTTATAGGAAGTGCAGGAAGTTATGGAAACCTTGATATATTTAATATTATAGAAAGTAAAAGCGCTTCAAATATTGAACACTGTTTTTTAAAAAAAGAATGTTATACACCAATAGATAATATAATTTCCATTGGAGATGTTTCACGTGAAACAATAATTAACTCATCAAATTATATTACGACATCCAAATTAATTTCAAAAGCTTACCTGCATTTGGGAATAGAAGCTGAAAATATGGAATTTTATTCCGTACTTAAAGTAGCAAAAGAATTTAAAATTCCGGTAAAAGGTATTTTCGTCATTACAAATTACTGCGATAAAAACGCACATAATGATTATATGCAAAATATAAAAACAGCAAAAGAAAAACTAATTGAGTACTTGGAAAACAAAAAAATCATAAAGGAAACAAAATGAAAAAATGCTTTATGGATTATTTGCCTGAAGAACTGCTTGATATGGGTATACAACCCAAATTTAGAGTAAAGCAGTTATATAATTGGGTTTATAGAAAATATGTAGACGATTTTGAAAAAATGAACAATATACCAAAAGATTTAAGAGCAAAACTAAAAGAAGAGTTTTATATAAATCCTCTTGAACTTATAAACCACGAAATTGCAAGCGACGGCACGGAAAAATTTTTATTTAAATTAAAAGACAATCATACTGTTGAAACGGTACTTATTAAAATGAAAGACGAAAGAATAGAAAACGGCAAAAAAAAAGAAGCTAAATGGACTGTATGTGTTTCTACCCAGGTAGGTTGTAAAGTAGGTTGTGCTTTTTGTCTAACTGCAAAAGGAGGATTTGTCAGAAATTTAGCTCCAGGAGAAATAGTAGCACAGGTTTGGTTTATGAAAAAATTTAAAAATTTTGATGAAAATAAAGCTTTAAACGTAGTTTACATGGGAATGGGAGAACCTTTGGATAATTATGATAATATGGTAAAAGCTATAAAAATAATAGCCCATCCCGACGGACTAAACATTTCACCAAAAAGACAAACAATCTCAACATCCGGAATAGCTCCAAAAATTAAAAGATTAGGAAAAGAAAATTTAGGAGTAAATCTCGCAATTTCTCTTCATGCAGTTGATGATGAACTTAGAGAAGAGTTAATTCCTCTTAATAAAGCATATAACATCCAAAGCGTCATAGACGCTGTTAGAGAATTTCCAATAGATAAAAGAAAAAAAGTAATGTTTGAATATTTGGTCATAAAAGACGTAAACGACGATATAAAATCTGCTAAAAAACTGGTAAAACTGTTAAACGGAATTCCAAGTAAAGTTAATTTAATTTATTTTAATCCATATCCGGGAAGCCCTTATAAAAGACCGGATGAAGAAACAATGAAAAAATTTCAGCGTTTCTTGCTTGATAGAGGCATTACTTGCACTATAAGAGAAAGTAAGGGTATTGATATAAGCGCAGCCTGCGGGCAGCTTAGAGAAAAAGAATTAAAAAATTGTACTACATCTGAATACAAGGAATAAAAATGGCAGAACTAAAATATCTTCCGGCAGGTATAAGATTACACCTTAAAGAAATAATTTATAAATTAACAGATGATTTAAGCAAATATTATTATTTTCATTTTGAAGATATTCCTACAGGACTTAAAGCCGAAAAAATATTAAAAAAAGAAAACATTAAATCAATTCCTACTCCAAACGAAATTTTTGAAGACTGCGGGGTAACTATTTTAACAACCGAGAAAGAATTAATAAAAAAACTACTTGATAAAGAAAAAATAAATTATGAAATCTGGATAATAGAAAATAAAAAATTTAAAAAAATAGAAGGAGATTTAACAGCAAAAAGCTGCAAAATTTAATCTTTATAAATTTTTATATCCGCCTGGTTTTTTATCTTATTAAAATAGTCTTTTAAAATCTCTTCTCTTTTTTGTGCTATAAGCTTATTATAAATAATATTCTTTACCTTCTCAAAAGGTAATATCTTTTTCCCGTCTTTTCTTGCGATATAATAAGTGGAATAATGAGTTCCTTCATTTATAATAGGAGTAAACTCCCCTACTTTTGTTTCATTAAATAAAAACAAAAGTCTTAAAGGAAGTTCATCCACATCATATACCGCCGATTCGGATTTAACAGAAGTATTAGAATATAAAGGATTTTTTTGAACTTCTTTTAAAATTTTAGGGTTATTAGCCTGATATTTCATAACCTGAACCGTTTTAAAGGTAGTAAATTCATTTTTATGATTTTCATAATAGTTTTTAATTTCTTCAGGAGATATTTGAAGTTTTGAATTAACTATATTTTCAAAAAGTTTTTCTTTAAGAAGATTATCCTTTATTCTTTTTTTAAAATCTTCAAGCATTCCTTTTTGGGCAAGAATATTTTTAAATTCAAAAAGACTCATACCGTTTTGTCTTGCTATTTTTTCTAGCTTGTTATCAATATCAAATTCATCAACGGTTATTCCTCTTTTTTTTATTTCCTGTTGCAAAAGTTTTTGGTCTATAAGCATATTCAGGGCAATATCTTCAGAAACTTTAGCCTCTGAAGACACTTTTTCTATATCGTAACTGGTAATAGGAGCATTATTGACACTTGCGACTACTTTATCTACTATTTTTGCATTTAATATTAAAGCGGTACATAAAATTAGTAAACTCTTTTTCATATATTTTACCTTTAAAAATTATTTCTTATTTTTTGTAATTTTTCCAAAAGACATTTAAACTCTTCCTCACTAAGGATACTTTTTATTTTATTCTGAAATTCTACTGCAACTTTATCAGCAAGCTTCAGATTTATTTCACCCTCTTGGGTTAAGAGCAAATAATATGATTTTGAATTTATATATTTTTTATTTATAAATCCTTTTTTTTCCAAAGAATTTATTATCCTTGTAATGGTAGCTTTATCTCTTTTTAAGAGTTCTGCAATTTTAGTAGGAGTTATTTCTCCTATTTCATCCACGAGTCTCATAACCGCATATTGTTCTGAACTCAAATTATAAGGAGAAATTTGACTGTTAAACTTTTTTCTTAACACATTTAAAGTGGTAGTTAAAGCATATTCTAAAGATTCATCTTTATTTAGGCTCATTTTTATCCTTAACAACATAATTTAATTAAGAATTATACTATAAAGAAAGAAAAAAGAAGAAATTAATTGGCTGCAGCTTTTTTAAGTGCCGCTAAAGCCGCTTCGTAGTTTGGTTCTTCTGTAATTTCAGGAACAATTTCTTTATAAGTTATCACTCCATTTTTATCAACTACAAAAATAACTCTCGCACTAAGTCCTCTAAGCGGTCCCTCAGCAATTAATGTTCCGTACTGAGTTGAGAAACATTTTTCTCTATAGTCGCTTAATACCTGAAGATTTTCAACCCCTTCAGTAGAACAAAATCTTTTTGCCGCGAACGGTAAATCCATTGAAACTACACAAACTACAGTATTTTCTACCTTTGCCGCTTCTTCATTAAATTTTCTAGTTTCCATCGCACATACAGGAGTATCAAGGCTTGGAACGGCTACTATTAATTGAGCTTTATTCTGAGCACCGCCAATGGTTACTTCTTCAAGAGAGCTATTTGGTAAAGTTACAACCGGTGCTTTATTTCCCACGTTTACTTGGTTTCCGTAAAGTGCTACATCGTTACCTTTTAATTTTGTTAATGTTGGCATTATGCCTCCTTTTTTTATAGCAGTGTAACATAAAGAAAAAAATAAAAAAAGACCAAAATTATCTTTTTTTTAAGAGATGTTACTAAATGTAACTATAACTTTATAAAAGTAATTTTAATCAGCTGTAATCGCTTTAAAAGTTTCCTTTACTTTGCCTTTAAAATAAAGTCTTCCGTTTCTTAAAGAAACATTAAGTTCTTCTTGGCTTTTTGGATAAACTTTCACAGAATTATCTATCAAGCCATTATCTCTTGCCGTTAAAAAAGAAGCACACATACCTGTCCCGCAAGCTAAAGTTTCATCCTCCACCCCTCTTTCGTAGGTTCTTACAAAAAGTTTCCCCTCTTTTACTTCAGCCCAGTTTACGTTTGCGTTATATTTATATCTTAAATCCCTTGCCAGTTTTTTATCAAAATTTTCTATACTTTCCATAATCACTATATGAGGAACCCCGGTATCGTAGATTTTGAATTTTTTTCCGAAATCTTCATATTCTCCTATAAATTTATAAGGCGTGAGCTGAGACTCAACCAAATCCCCGTCGACTTCCGCTTCAATTACCCCGGCAAGCGTTAAAAATTTCATTTTTTCAGGAGCTAATCCTTGCATATAGGCATAATGTGCAGCCGCCCTGCTTCCGTTTCCGCACATCTCGGCAACACTTCCGTCGGCATTATAAAACTGCCATTCAAAATCATACTCAAGATGAGGTAACAAAACAATTAATCCATCAGCCCCTACTCCGTTTTGTCTGTCACAAAGTGTTTTTGCCAAATCGCTTCTATCCTCTTTTTTAAATGTATGAAAAATAACGAAATCGTTACCGCTGGCACTATATTTGCTAACAACCATTTTCATCCTTTTTAGATATAATTATAATAAAAAAGGTAAAGAATGATTTTAATAGCCGGCCCCTGTGTTATAGAAAGCAAGGAACAGATTTTTAAAATAGCAAAATATTTAAAACCTTACAGTGAAACATATGAATTTTATTTTAAAGCGAGTTTTGACAAAGCAAACAGAACGTCACTTGAGAGTTACAGAGGTCCGGGAATAGACAAAGGACTTGAGATATTAAAAGAAGTAAAAGAAAAATTCGGTTATAAACTGTTAACAGACGTTCATGAAACATGGCAGGTAAAAAAAGCAGCCGAAGTTGTTGATGTTTTGCAAATTCCGGCATTTCTTTGCCGTCAGACTGATTTGCTTGTTGAAGCGGCTAAAACTGATAAAATAGTAAATATAAAAAAAGGTCAATTTATGAATCCGGAAGATATGAAATATTCAGTTTTAAAAGTTTTAAAAACCAGAGGATGTTCTGAAGTAAATTACGAAAATGCAAAAAAACACGGCGTTTGGCTGACAGAAAGAGGAACAACATTCGGATACGGAAATTTAGTAGTCGATATGAGAAGTCTTGTTATTATGAGAAAATTCGCACCAGTAATTTTTGACGCAACACACAGTGTACAAATGCCAGGAGGTGCCGGCGGTAAAAGCGGAGGCAAAAGAGAATTCGTTCCATACTTAAGCAAAGCCGCCGCGGCTGTGGGAGTTGACGGGTTTTTCTTTGAAACCCACTACAACCCAAACGAAGCTCTAAGCGACGGACCTAATATGATAACACCTGATATTATGGAAAATACTTTAAAAGAAATAGAATGTATAAATAAATGCAAAAAGGAGAATTAATGAATACGATAGAAGGAACCTTACAACTTGAAGGTCATGAAAAAATAGCAGTAATAGCTAGCAGGTTTAACCATCTTATTACAGACCGATTAATAGAAGGAGCAAGAGACGCTTTTTTAAGAAACGGGGGAAAAGACGAAAACCTGGACCTAATTTTAGTACCCGGGGCTTTTGAACTTCCTTTTGCTCTTAAAAGAGCTTTAAAAAAAGATATATACGATGGTATATGCTGCGTAGGCGCCGTAATAAGAGGGGCAACTCCTCATTTTGATTACGTAGCAGCAGAAGCCACCAAAGGCATAGCTAATACTACTTTGAATTTTGATACTCCCGTTACTTTCGGGCTCCTGACAACCGACACCATCGAACAGGCCATAGAAAGGGCCGGAACAAAAGCCGGAAATAAAGGTTTTGAGGCAATGCTTGGACTTATAGAAATGATTAATCTTTACAAGGAATTTTAAATGGCAACCATAACACACGCAAGAGAAGCTGTAGTTCAGACTCTATACGCTTTAGAACAAGGAAACGAAGAAGCTCCTAAACAATTCGAAGAGCTGCTTAAAGAAAAAAAAATAAAAGGGCAAAAAGCTGAGTTTGCAAAAAAACTTTTAAACGGTATTTTAGAACATAAAGAAGAAATAGATGATATAATCAAAAACCACCTTATTGACTGGAGTTTCGACAGACTCGATAAAGTCGACAAACAGATTTTAAGACTCGGTGTATATGAAATTAAATATACCGATACGCCGTTTCAAATAGCAATAGACGAAGCAGTCAAAATAGCAAAAAACTTTTCAGAAGACAAAGCCAAAAGCTTTATAAACGGAATACTAGATAAAGTGGCAAAGGAAAATCTAAAGAATGGAAACGAAGGAGGATAAGTGTTTATCCTCTCTTTAGCCGCTACTTTAATATTTCGGGCTTAAATTCTTCTATCAGTTTATTTTTATCCGTTTTTAAAAGGTCTTTTTCAACCAATCTAAAAATTTTGTCTTTATTTTTTAAGTTATCTAAAACATCTTTTGAAATTACTTTAGGAAGAGATAAAAACACCTTTTTATTACCAAGCTCTTCTATTAAAAGGTCTATATCCTCTGCTACAGCTTTTACAGCTTCTTTATAAATTTCCTGTTTTAAATTATGTTTTTCACCGCTTACGGACTTATTCAAAAAACCAGGCTTAAAACTTCCTTCCAGCCCTGTTACTAAATCCTGAAGTTTTTTATGAGCTTCTATAATATCAATAGCTTTTACCAAATCAAGTTTTACTTCACTAGGTTTAAGACCGGCTTCCGCTTCCGCTGTTCTAGGACTGGCTTTATATGCTTTTATTTCTCCAAGAGTAGCTACAATTACTAAATCACCTACTTTCATGACTTTATCCTTTTTTCTTAATTATACATTAAAATTTATATTTTTGGCAAACTTTAATCATATTTTACTGCAAAAAGCCCAAAACAAAATGTATTGCATTATTCCTGTAATATCAGTTATTTCTAACATTTAATCCTCTGTGAATGAGTTATCGCTACAGCAATAGCATCAGTAATGTCAAGAGGCTTAATATCTCCTTTAAGACCTAGAATTCTTTTTACCATAAAAGCCACCTGTTCTTTTTTGGCTTTTCCATTCCCGGTAACCGCCCTTTTTACCTGAAGAGGCGTATATTCGGCAAAATTACCATGTATTTGCAAAATCCTAAGAGACAAAGCTCCTCTGAACTGAGCTAGTTTTAAAACGGTTTTTGGATTATAAGCATAAAAAATATCCTCTACCGCAACTTCATCTATTTTGTTTTTTAAAATAACATCAAGACCTTCGATAAGCTGTGAAAGCTGATATTGAAGTTCTTTTTCCGTAATTTTAATAAATCCCGCATCTATTAAATGAAGTTTAGGGACTGTTTCGACAATGGCGTAACCGCATCTGATGGTTCCGGGGTCTATTCCAAGTATTTTCATTTCACTACTCTTTCACTGTTTTTTCACATTTCATTCACAATGTGAATATCTTTATTAGACTTTTTATTTCGGTTATGATAAAATTTAATTCACATAAATTTTCACAATTTTTTCACATTGTGAACAAAATTTAATTCACAAAGGAGCTTACTTTTGCTGTTTGATAAAATAAAACAGGAACTAAAACGTGAAAATCAAGTGAATTATAATAAATTTATAAAGAATTTGGAATTCGACGAAGAATCAAGCGACAGCGCCCATATAGTAATAAAAGCTCCTAATATTTTTATAGCTAATTATGTAAAAAGAAAATATGCGAAAAAAATAGCCGAACTTTATAAAAAAGAAACTGGTATAGAAGCAGTAATTGAAATAACCACAAAAGAGACAAAACCGAAAGTATATTCAACAGAAGAAATTTTAAATTACACTCCATCAGTCCTTATTCCAGAATACACCTTTGAAAGTTTTATAGTGGGACCTTCTAACCAATTTGCATACAGTGCGGCAAAAAGCGTAGCCGAAAATCCTGGAAAAAGCTATAATCCCCTTTTTATATACGGAGGTGTGGGACTTGGAAAAACACATCTGTTACAGGCCATAGGAAATTATTTAAAAAACAGGGCTAAAGTAATTTATGTTACAAGCGAACAGTTTATGAACGAATTTAGAGAACACGTCAGAAACCATACCATGGACAGATTTCACGAAAAATACAGAAATTGCGACTGTCTGTTAATAGACGACGTTCAGTTTTTCTCGGGAAAAGAAGAGACTCAAAAAGAATTTTTTCATACATTTAACGAACTTTATAACCAAAAAAAACAGATATGTCTTACAGCCGACAGACCTCCTAAAAAATTATATGACTTGGTAGACAGGTTAAGAAGCCGTTTTGAAGCCGGTCTTATCGCGGACATACAACCTCCCGAACTTGAAACAAAAATAGAAATCATTCGTAAAAAATGCGAAATTAACGGTATTCACCTTCCAGAAGATGTAATAGAATTTATAGCAACGAAACTTGACGACAATATAAGAGAAATAGAAGGTATGATAGTAAAAATAAACGCCATGGCTAAACTTCTCGGAATTATGGATATTACACTGGATTTTGCAAAACAGGCCTTAAAAGAACACATAAAAGATAGAAAAGAAAATATAACCTTAGAAGACATAATATCGTTAATAGCCAAAGAATTCAATATAAAACCAAGCGAAATAACATCAAAAAGCAGAAATCAAAATATTGTTGCGGCAAGAAGAACGGCAATTTATCTAGCCAGAGAATTTACCAAAGAATCCACCCCAACAATAGCCAAGTATTTCGGTTTAAAAGACCACAGCGCCGTAAGTCATGCAATAAAAAGTTTCAATAAAAAACTAAAAGAAGATAACGATTTTAGAATAAAAATAGAAGAACTTAAAAATAAAATTCAACTAAAAAAAGGTGAATGACGTGAATAAAAAAGTTATTCACATTCACACGATTTTTTCACTAATTTCGGGCTTTTTTAATAAAATTCAACAATTCACGCAAATCTACTACTACTACTATAAGAATTTAAAATAAGGAGAAAACATGAAAATAAAAATACAAAAACCGGTATTTGAAAGTATAATAAATCAGGTACTTCCATTTACGGAAAAAAAAGACAACACACAAATAACATCACATATACTTATAATAGCAGACGATAGTCTCATAGTAAAAGCAACGGACAAAGAAATAGGAATAAAAATAAAAACTCAAGCGGAAATAATAAAACCCGGAAAAATAACCATAAACGGAAGAAAACTAGCAGATATAATAAAAGCGTTACAAAATAAAGAAATAGAAATAAAAAGCGAAAACAACACCATCATAATAACCCAAGAAAACTCAATTTATAAATTATCAAGCTTTGATGCAAACGAGTTTCCGGAATTTCCAAATCCAAACGACCTAGAAAAACTTGAAATCAATCCAGAAGAATTTTATGATGGAATAAAAAAAGTATTTCCGGTAATAGATACAAATAACCCTAAATATGAACTAAACGGGGCACTATTTGATATAAAAGAAAAAACAAACTTTGTATCTACCGATACAAGAAGACTTGCAGTTTATTATACAAATGCAAAAGGAAAAGAAAAACAGATAATAGTACCAAAAAGGTCCATAAGTGAAATAAAAAGAATTTTTAAAGAAGATATGGAAATATTCTATGACGATGTATATTTAATACTTAAAAACAATGAAATTATGTTTTTCACAAAACTGATAAATGGAAAATTTCCGGCATATGAAAAAATAATACCAAACCAATTTAAATACATACTCCAAATTAATAAACAAGAATTTTTATCACACCTAAAACAAGTGAGCATTATCTCAAACGAGGTAAGAATAAAAATAACAAGAGAATACATTGAATTTGAAAGTATCAGTGACGAAACAACTCAGGCAAAAACAAGATTTTTAACCAAAACTGAAATAGATGAATTTTCTTTTGCGGTAAACAGCAGATATATAATGGACTTTTTAAATATAATAAATAACGAAACATTTGAATTATGCTTAAACGAACCTAATATACCTTTTATGCTTAAAGATAATAATTTTATTACAATCGTAATGCCTCTTAATATTTGATATAATTATTAAAAAGTAGCTAAAAGGAACTGAATGGCAAATTACGGTGCTAATAGTATTAAAGTTTTAAAAGGTCTTGAGGCTGTAAGAAAAAGACCTGGTATGTATATCGGAGATACCGGAGTCAGAGGTCTTCACCATCTTATATACGAAGTGGTTGACAATGCCATTGACGAAGCAATGGCCGGATATGCCACAGAAATAAAAGTAAAAGTAAATAAAGACGGAAGCGTTACTATTTCAGACAACGGAAGGGGAATTCCGGTAGATATTCATCCTGAAGAAAAAATACCTGCCGCTACGGTTGTTCTTACGGTACTTCATGCAGGTGGAAAATTTGACAATAAAACCTATAAAGTATCAGGAGGACTTCACGGAGTAGGTGTATCCGTTGTTAACGCCTTAAGTAAAAAACTTATTATGACTATTAAAAGAGACGGTAAAATATGGCAACAGGTGTTTGAGAGAGGAAAACCGGTTACCGATTTAGAAGTTATAGGAACCACAAACAGAACCGGTACCACCATCCAATTCTGGCCGGATGAGGAAATATTCGAAACAACTCAATTTAGCAGCGATATATTAAGAAAAAGATTAAAAGAACTTGCTTACCTTAATCCTAACATTACCATCTATTTTGAAAATGAGATAGACGGAGTAAAAGAAGTATACCATTTTGAGGGCGGTATTAAGGATTTTGTAAAGACATTAAGTACAAAAGAGTGTATAACGGATGTTATTTATTATAACGAACACTACAGCGATGAGGAAAAAGCTTTAGACGTTGAGGTAGCTTTATGCTATGATACTGGATATGACGAAAAGGTTTTAAGTTTCGTAAACAATATTCGCACACCGGAGGGCGGAACTCACGAAAGCGGTTTTAAAGCGGGTCTTAGCAAGGCTATTATAAACTACATAAATAAAAATATGAAACTAAAAGAAAATATAAAAATTGTAGGGGATGACGTTAAAGAAGGTCTTAATGCCGTTATAAGTATAAAAATGAGCGAACCTCAGTTTGAGGGACAGACAAAAGGAAAACTTGGAAGCAGTTATGTAAAACCTATAGTTCAAAAAGTAACTTATGAATATTTAACAAGATATTTTGAAGAAAATCCTAATACGGCTAAAATTATAGCCCAAAAGGCCATTGAAGCGGCAAAAAGCAGAATAGCGGCTAAAAAAGCCAGGGATTTGACAAGAAAACAGACCAAAATAGGAGTCGGGACTCTTCCTGGAAAACTTGCCGATTGTCAAACGAAAAATCCGGATGAGGCAGAACTCTATTTAGTTGAGGGTGATAGTGCGGGAGGAAGCGCAAAACAGGGAAGAGATAGGTATTTTCAGGCTATTTTACCGTTGAGAGGTAAAATTTTAAATACTCAAAAATCAAGTGATGCAAAGGCCCTTAGCAGCGAAGAGATAAAAAATATTATAACTGCCCTTGGTACCGGTATAGGAAATGATTTTGACGCAGATAAATCAAGATATAAAAAAATTATTATTATGACGGATGCCGATGTTGACGGAAGTCATATTCAAACTCTTATTATGACGTTTTTCTTTAACCATTTAAGAGAATTGATTGAGAGAGGATATCTTTATATAGCCCAGCCTCCTCTTTACAGGTATAAAAAAGGAAAAATAGAAAAATACTTAAAAGACGATAAGGAACTTAACGAGTTTTTAATAGAACAGGGTATAAATTCCATTGAAATAGAGGGGGTTGGAAAACCTGAGCTTAAAGAACTTTTAAAATACGCCGCTTATTATAAGCTGTTGTTGGAAAAGCTTACAAAAAGATTTAACGTTCCCGAAGTTATAAGGTTTATGATAGAAAACGGAAATCTTGAGGAACTTGAAGAACATCTTAAAAAATTCGGGTTTAGCGTTATTTCAAAGCATGATAATCATTATTATATTCAAACAAACAGAGGTCTTGAAGAAATTACTATAGATGAAAAACTGCTAAATCATCCTCTGTTTTTGGAAGCAAAAAAGGTATATGAAAAATTAAAAGAGTATAAAGATTTGGTAAAAGGAGATTATCTCGAACTTTTGGACGAAGTTATAAAAAAAGCAAGACAGGGAGCCCATATTCAACGGTACAAAGGGCTTGGTGAAATGAATCCAGAACAGCTTTGGGATACAACCATGGACCCTGAAAACAGGGTTTTGGTACAGGTTACTTTAGAAGATGCCCAGGAAGCCGCTAAACAGTTTGAATTGTTTATGGGTAACGAAGTTGGACCTAGAAGGGAATATATCCAGGCAAACGCAAAAGAAGTTGAAAATATAGACATATAAAAGTGGAGAATGAAAAATGGAACATGGAAAATTAAAATACGGTGAAAAAGAAATTGTTGAATTTAATCCGGAAAATATGGAAATATGGCCTAATAAGCATAAAAAGAATTATTTGATTAAAATTACTCTTCCGGAGTTTATGTGCAAATGCCCTCGTTCCGGATATCCTGATTTTGCCACCGTTTACCTTGAATATATTCCTAACGAATGGGTAGTGGAGCTTAAAGCGCTTAAACTTTATATAAACTCTTTTATGAACAGGTATATATCCCATGAAGACAGTGCAAATGAAATATTCGATACATTATATAGTAAATTAAAACCTAAATGGATGAGAATAGTTATGGATTTTAATCCAAGAGGAAACGTACATACCGTTATAGAAATAGACAGCGAAAAAATAGAAAAAGAACTGTAATATGAAAGTAACCGCTTTAAAAAGTTTATATAAACCAACGGATATAGCAGTTGGAAGTGCGAGAAGCTGCTATTTTGGAAAACATATTATAACGCCTGAAGATGCGGCTGAGTGGGAGAAAAAGAGCAATCTTTTAGATTCTATTTTTAAAGCGGGACACCATACCACTCTTATGCATTATCATTTTACGTTTTTAATAGAAGGGATGAGCAGACTTTTAATATGGAGATTTTTACACGCTCATCCATTTTATAATTCTGAACAGGTAAGTCAGCGTTATGCAAAAATGAAAATAGAAAATTTTACTTATCCCAAAAACGCGGATAAAGACAAATGGCAAAAATATTATGAAAAAATGTTTTTATATTATGAAAAGCTTATTGAAAAATTAACTCCTGTTATTGAAAACGTTTTGCCGAAATTTAAGAAAAAAGAGGCAAAAAAAAGAGCTCAGGAATTTGCCAGATATCTATTGCCTGTGGGTATGAACGCTCATTTGTATCATACCATAAACGTTATTACCGCTCTTAGATATATAAACGCCGCAAAAGCGCTTCCTGAAGCCAGGGAAGAGGGAATGGAATTTGTAAGACAGTTAAAAGAAGAGATGATAAAAATCGATTCCGATTTAGAGCCTTTAATAGAGTTTGCCCAAAACGAAAAAGCAGTGTTTCCTTCTATTGATTTGGAAAAAATAAAAAGCAGACATAAAATAAAAAATGAAAAAGTTAAAGTTTTCGATATAGTGGATTATGATTTTGATTTGAACGAAAATTATGCGGGAGTTTTAAGAGTTTCGAATATGTTTCTTGACGAAGCAATTCTTGGGAGTTTTAATTCATATATAAAGCTCTCTTTATCGGCGGATGCCCAAAACCAGCGCCATCGCCGTTCTTTAGCTGTTAGACCTTCTTTAGAGAGTATTTATAAAAGAGATTATTATATTCCTCCAATAGTAAAAGAAGTAGAAAATCTTTATAAAGAAGCGGTTGAGTATTCATATGATTTTTTTGAAAATCAAAAAGAAAAAATAGGCTTTTGCGAAGCCGCTTATGCTCTTTTAAACGCCCATAATATAGAAATTGTAGAGCATAACGATTTTCAGGCATTTGCTCATAAAGCTCAAATGAGGCTTTGTTATAACGCTCAGGAGGAAATTTTCGATATTGTTTACGAACAGGTGCGTCAGCTTAGAAACCATGGAGTAAGTGCGGCTGATAAGTTTCTTCCTCCATGTGCTCTTAGGTATCAACAAAAGATAAGACCGATATGTCCGGAAGGTGAAAGATTTTGCGGTATAAAGGTATGGAAGTTGGAGTTTGAAGACTATAATAGGTTAATTTAATGGGAGTTCAGGATTATTTATATTCGGAATTTGACAGTGAAATAGTAGAAGAATTTTTAATGCTTTTGGATTCTATTGAAGATACTATTGATTTGGTTATTGAAACACTTTATACCGATAAGGATGCGATAAACGACCTTTTTAGAATGTTTCATAATTTAAAATCAGCCACCGCTTTTTTAAAATTAAAAAGAATAAACAATTTTGCACATTTTGTAGAAGGCGTGCTTGAAAAATACAGAAACGGTAAACCTGTTGACGAAAAGCTTATAGACTGGCTTTTTGACGTAGCTGAGCAGTTTCATACGTGGTATAACGATATTAATGAAAACAGAGAAATTTCCCCTATAAATCCTAAAGTTTTAAAAGTTCCTCATTAAGGCAGAATATGGAAAATGTTTTTTTTGAAAGAATTAATAAAATAAATCCTAAAATACTTGAAGGTTTAAAGGAAAAAAAAGAGTTTTCTTTTAGAATAAACCGTCATAAAGCGGGTTTGGAGACTATTGAAGAGTTGAAAAAAGAGGGCTATTTTCCAAAAAAAGTTGATTGGAACGATTATGTTTATACTCTTCCTATGGAAGAGAGAAAAAAAATTACCAAATCAAAACCTTATACGGCCAATAAAATATATATTCAAAATCTCTCTTCTATAATTGCAGCCAATTCTCTTGATATTGACAAAAATGACTGGGTATTGGATTTGGCGGCTGCTCCAGGGGGCAAAAGTCTTATTTTCAGTGAAAAAGCGGATAAAGTCAGTGCGGTAGAACCTGATAAAAAAAGATTTTTTAGAATGAAAAGAAATTTTAAAGAACACGGCGCAAAAAATATTCAGACTTACAATAAAGACGGAAGATTTGTTTATAAAGCCACAGGTGCTTTATTTGATAAAGTTTTTTTGGATGCTCCTTGCAGCAGCGAGGCTCATATAGACCTTAACGAAGGAATTACCTGGTGGAATTTAAAAAGAGTTAGAAGATTTTCAAAACTTCAAAAAGAACTTATAATATCCGCTTTTGAAGCATTAAAACCGGGAGGTGAGATGATATATGCAACTTGTACTTTTTCTCCGGAAGAAAACGAAGAGGTAATAGATTTTCTTTTAAGCAGATATGATAACGCAAAAGTTTTAAAGATTGATTTACCGATAGCCAATATTCAAGAGGGAATTACAGAGTGGGAAAATAAACAATATAATCCTGATGTTAAAAAATGTATAAGAATTATTCCCCATAATGCTTACAGCGGTTTTTTCTTTACTAAAATAAAAAAAGAGTCTTAAAGAGAAAATCTATTTTCCGAATTTCTCTTTTGCCTCTTTAAGAGCCTCTATAACATCGTCTATGTTTTCATAAGGAATATGAGCTTTCCAATCAGGCTTACTCTCTTCTCCGTCAAGCGAAATACCGATGCTGACTACCGGTTTACTGCCTTCTCCGTATGGTTCTTCAATGTGGGTGATGGAAATTACACCTTCTTTTGTATTTGCTAAAGGTATTGTGGTAATTGGTATAGTTTTTTTCATTTTCCCCTCCTTTTTGATTTATTATAACAAAAAGTTATAAGATTTTGATGAATTTTTCTATTTCTTTTTGGAGATGTTTTAAATCTTTTGAATTGTCTATTATAAAATCGGCTCTTTTTTTCTTTTCTTCTATATCCATCTGGTTTTTAAGAATCGCCTCCACCTCATCTTTTGAATTGTTGTCTCTATTCATTACTCTTTTTATTTGAATTTCTCTTGGGGCATATACAACCAATATTTTTTTAAATTGAGGGTAGTTTTGTTTTTCAAAAAAGAGAGGTAAATCCACAAAATAAGGAACTCCGTCTTTTTCATATTTCTGAGCTTTTTCAAGTACTCTTTTTTTAACCTCGGGAAGTATTAAATCTTCAAGAGTTTTTAATTTTTCTTTATCGTTAAAAACTATTTTTCTTAGGCTTTTTCTATCGGTTGTACCGAATATTTCTTTTATTTTTTCTTTTTTTTCTTCAAAAACTTCCTTGCTTATTTTATCCGCATCTATAATTTTATATCCGTACATTTTTAAAAAAGAGGCTACGGTACTTTTGCCCGTACCTATACCTCCTGTCAGGACTATTGCGTTTTTAAAGTCTGATGACATCTTTTATTTCTTCAAAAATATATTTAGGAAGCGTAAAGCTTGCTAGATGAACATCAGTAGTATAATATTTAGTACCTTCTACAAAGTCGCTTCTGTGTCTTATAATATCGGCTGTAGGGTGGAATTTTTTGCTGGCAAATACAAGAGGTTTTGCGTTTAAGTTTTCATCTAAGTAATAAAACGGCATTACAATCCAAAAAAGTTTGCTAAGGTTGGCAAAAAGGTTTCTGTCGGTTAATGAGTTAGGAGTGGTAATATAAATTCCCTCATTATTCAGTTTTTCATAAACTTTTATTATATCGCTTGGAATTTCCTCTATGATTAAATCGTATTTATCACTGTTGTCGTCTTTTGTATAAATATTAAATTTTGCAATCGTTATTTTTTTAAATTCGTCTTTTATATTTTCAGGCACTAAAATGTTCGTACCTTCACTTGTACAGCCTCCAACCAGTGCCATCATTTCATATTTTATACTCATGCGTTTCCTTTTTTGGCTTAATATATCAAAAAAATTTATTTTTTCAAAAAAATTTGATATATTCGAAAAAATTTTAAAAGGTCTTTTATGATTGTCCATCTTTGTTGTAGTGTAGATGCCGGATATTTTTTAAAACGCCTGCGTGAAGATTATCCAGATGAAAAAATCGTAGGTTACTTTTACGACCCTAATATTCATCCTTACAGTGAATTTAAACTCCGTTCTCTTGATACCAAAAGAATATGTGAAAAAATGGGAATTGAATATGTGGAAGGTGAATATGATTATCTTACTTGGTATAACAAAACAAAAGGCATGGAAAATGAGCCCGAAAAAGGCAAAAGATGCAGCGTCTGTTTTGATGTTTCTCTTGAAAATGCGGCTCAGTTTGCAAAAAAAGAAGGACACGATAAAGTTACCACTTCTCTTTTAATGTCTCCTATGAAATCTCACGAACAGCTTGAAAATGTAGGAAAAGTTATTAAAAGAAAGTACGGGGTTGAATTTATAAACGTTGATTACCGCAAAAAAGGAGGCACTCAGGCACAACAGCAGTTTGCCAGGGAAAATCAGATGTACAGGCAGGATTATTGCGGATGTATTTACGGGATATGGCAGCAAAAGCGGCATCAGGAAATTATTGACGAGCTGATTAGTCCATTTCCTTTTCAAATACTTCCAAGCAGTATAGAAGAAAAGCTTGAATTTTATAAAAAAAGAATAGAGTTTGAAGAAAAAGGTGTTAAATATAAAATTATAAAAGAAAATTTTTTAAATTACAGACTCTTACGGAGTAATGTAAAATGTAAAATGGAAAATGGAAAATGGGGAATTGTTGATAATTATGTGTTGTTTTATTCGTATCTTCAAAGACCTGCGAGGGGTAGGATTGAATTTGTAAAGAATGGAATGGGGTATTTTAACAGAATGCAGGTAATTTTTACGGAAATTTCCAAATTTAGCGAAGTTTTAAACAAAAAATATAACAATGTTTTAGAAATAGTTAAAAATCCCCCGAGTATTGACGAAGAGATTGAAT
>JAMOSR010000119.1 GCA_027062985.1 Nautiliaceae bacterium | reverse complement strand
TCGTCGTGTTCATAAATTCTAACGTCAATTGAAAGGTCTTTATTTTTTGCAATCATTAAAATCAGATTTTTTAAACTTCTAAGCTGCAACGCAAAAGAACGGATAATTAAAGAAGAAAGAACTATTATTACAATAATTGATACAATACCGAGTATCGCATCTATAATAGCGGTATCTTTAATAACTGAAAGGTCTTTTTTAATTATTTTGGCAATCGTATCGTCTATTTGTTTAAGCTTGTTTATTTTTTTTGTAATGGTTTTAAACCAATATTCTGCGTCAATACCAAATCCGCCGGTAGTATGTTTTGCTATGGCCACAGCCCTCATCTTCTCAACCGCAGCAAAAGAAGGGTCTTTTATTATTCTGTAATATAAATCTTTCATTTCTTTATTCGCATATGTCAAAAAGTCATCCAAATAAGCTCTCTGTTCGGCTATCAGGGTAATAAGTTTTGTATACATTCCCGGGGCGAATTTATCAGCACCAAACGTAGCGCTTAATACCGCCCTTTCTATTCCGGCTCTCTCTTTTGCTTTCAAAAACGAAGTATAAGCGGCAAGGTCCATAGCGATTTGTTTATTAGGAGCGTATGTCGCGCTCATACCTATAATTTTTAAAATCTGGGCATTCATTTGAGTATACCATTTAACCTCGTCTTTTAAAGAAATTTCAAAATTGTCCACTTTTCTTCTTATTTCAGGAAGTTTTGCAAGATAATCGTTAAGTTTGTCAATAGCTTCCTTAAATTCGGAAGGAAACTCAGATAAATCCATTTTTGCAAGAGTCTGTTTATATTCTTTTATTCTTTTATCGGTAAGCATTCTCTGTTTTGGCAGTATTTCTTTAAATTTTTTACCATGACTTCCGATATATCCGGCACTAGCCCCTCTTTCTTTTTGAGTTTCGTGAATAAGTCTGCTTAAAGACTGACTTAAATCAATCAGCTGTACAAGCTTTTCTTTTTGGGATTCATATACAAAGTGATGGTAAAGCTCTTTTCCCGTAAAATATACAACCATCGATACGGAAAAAATGACTATCAGTATAACCTTAGCTTTAACGCTAAGTTTTTTTAAAAAGTCCATTGTTGTCTCCCATTAGGATTTAATAATAAATCGTCTCTTTTTGATATAATTTAAATAGAATAATATCACAAAAAAGGAAAAGCATGAAAGCATATGATTTTTGCCTTCCAAACCAGGACGGCGTAGAAATATGTCTTAGGGATTTAAAAGGCAGATGGATTGTCCTATATTTTTATCCAAAAGACAATACACCCGGATGTACCACAGAAGCTAAAGAATTTAGCGCTCTTTTAGACGAATTTGAAAAGTTAGGAGCCGTAGTTATAGGAATAAGTCCCGACAGTCCCAAAAAACACTCTAACTTTATAGAAAAACACAACCTTAAAATAACCCTTTTAAGCGACGAAAACAAAGAAGTTTTAAAAGCGTACGGGGCATGGGGCAAAAAAAAGATGTATGGAAAAGAGTACGAAGGAGTTATACGCTCTACTTTTCTTATAGACCCAGACGGAAATATCGTAAAAGAATATAAAAAAGTAAAAGCAAAAGGTCATGCGGCCAACGTTTTAGAAGATTTAAAAGTTATTACAAATGAAACTGAAAATTAAAGCGATATCTTTTTTTCTTTTTTCATTTATCGTTTTTTTAATTTTTATATCGGCAATTCTTCCTTTAATAGACAACAAAGCTTTTAAAAGTTTTTCCGAAGCACTTTACTGGGCTATAGTAACCGTATCGACTGTCGGATACGGGGATATTACGCCAAGCAACATATATTCCAGAATAATAGCGGTTATTTTAATAATATACGGCCTAATGGCTATGAGTCTTTTTGCCGCATTTGTTACGGCTAAACTGGTAGAAATTATTATCGACAGATTTAAGGAATGGGAAATTATGGACAACGTACGAAATCATTTAATAGTATGCGGTTACAATCAGCAAACGCAGCTTTTGATAAATACTTTTTTGGAAAAAAAACTTTTTCCTCCAAATCAGATAGTATTAATTCACGAGCAGTTAACCCCTGAAATAGAAACGCTGCTTGAAAAATATAAAATAAAGTTTATCCAGGGAGATTTTTCAGAAGAAGAAATACTTAAAAAAGCAAAAGCCAACGAAGCTTTAAAAGCCCTTTTAATATCGGAGAACGAAATTAGCGATACAAAAATTTTATCGACAGCGATACTGCTAAAAGATTTAAAAAAAGACATCTATATAATAGCCCAGATAGCAAATCCTAAATTTCAGGTTTATCTTCAAAAAATCCACTGTG
>JAMOSR010000118.1 GCA_027062985.1 Nautiliaceae bacterium | reverse complement strand
TTTATATCGGGGGCTAAAAGATTTCTCAACGACTGGGCATATGAATTTAAAGCTCTCTTAGAGGCACTGTAAGGCATAGAACTTGGTGCCCCCACAAGAGATGCCAAAGAAGAAATTAAAACAATTTTTCCTTTTTTTCTTTTTTGCATATCAGGAACAATCCCCTCAAGAAGAGCATGAATGCTTAAAAAATTTATATCCATCGTCTTTTTAAAATCTTCAAAAGGAGTAAATGAAGGTGCATGCGGAAGGGAAATTGCCGCATTGCATATCACTATATCTATATCCTTCACGCTTTTTGAAAACTCCCTTACTTTTTCAATCTCTGCTAAATCAAGTTTTACCGGAATTACATTAGGATATTTTTTTGATAAATTTTTTAATTTTTCCTCATTTCTTGCTAAGGCATAAATCCTATTTGCTTTTTTTGAGTATCTTTTGACAAGTTCTCTTCCAATACCCCTGCTTGCACCTGTTATAATTACATTCAAAAAGGCTCCTTTATGATGTTTATAATCTCAAAACTTTTTACTTATCTTTGTTTGCCACCGGGAATTTTTATAATTATACTTATTTTAGCCGGTTTTTTAGCAAAAAAATTTAAATGGCTTTTTTTTGCCTCAGGAGTTCTTCTTTATCTGATTTCTATAAAACCCGTTGCAAACGCTCTTTTAAAACCGCTTGAGAGTTTCAATAAAACAGAAAAAATATCTCCTAAAGCGGTTGTCGTATTAGGAGGGGGAGTAAATCCAAAAGATATTTTACATGCAATGCCCGACGCTTTTAAAAGAGAAGTTTACGGTATTTTAATTTCAAAAGAAAACAGCCTGCCTTTTATATTTACGGGAGGAGGATTAAACAAAGAAGCTAAATGGATAAAAAAAGACGTAAAATTTATAACCTCCGTATGCGGCTGTAAAATAAAAACACTTTATGAAACAAAATCTCTTGATACATACGAAAACGCAAAATTTACCGCCGAACTTTTTAACAAAAAAGGTATTCCAAAGGAAATTTATTTAATAACCAGTGCTTATCATATGAAAAGAAGCTATTATCTTTTTAAACATTTCGGATTTAAAATTATTACAAAACCTATAGGTTTTTTCTCTTCTCCCGTCATTTCAGTATGGGACTTTTTCCCGGGCGAGGGAAGCTTCCATAAAAGTTATAAAGCGATTCACGAATATTTCGGTATTTTAAGCCTCTATTTAAGAGGT
>JAMOSR010000117.1 GCA_027062985.1 Nautiliaceae bacterium | reverse complement strand
TAAAATGATAAGTTCTTTAAATTTTTTAAAAATTCCCATATAATTTCCTTTAAAAAGAAGGTTTTTTTATGATTAATATAGTAACGGCTCTAAAAATAGAAGCTGCTCCGATTATAGAATATTTTAACTTAAAAGCTACAGGAGAAATATATCAAAATAATGAAATAAATTTAATAGTTACTGGAAGCGGAAAAGTAAAAAGCGCAATAAACACAGCCTTACTGCTTCAAAAAAAAACCTATCCCACCATAAATATAGGAATAGCCGGCAGCAACAAACATCCTGTAGGCAGCAGCTTTTTTATCCATAAAATAACAGATACCGATACAGATTTTGAATACTATCCCGATTTTTTTGAAGAACCATCAGAAGAAATTTTTACCATATCTAAACCCCAAAAATATTTTCCGCTGGTAGATATGGAAAGCAGCGGTTTTTTTGAAGCTGCTTATAAGTTTTTAAGTGTAGAAAAAATCATCCTTTATAAAATAGTAAGTGATACTCCAAATAAGCCTTTTAATAAAGACATTGTTCCAAAACTGATAAAGAAGTCTTTTCCCATAATCAAATATCTTATAAAAAGATTTCAAAATAAACCATTGTTTCCAGATATAGAAGAAAAAATAAAAAACCTTTACCTAACACAAACTCAAAAAGCCAAATTAAAAGAACTTTTAACTTATATGCATATAAAAAACATTCCTTTTCCAAATATTCCTAAAACCAACAATAAAAAAGAAACACAATTATTTATAGAAAAATTAAAAAAGAGCCTGTTATGATTTTATATATAGAAAAAAAAGCCTTAAATTATCCCATTACCCAATCAATCATAACAAAATTTAATCCAAAGATAATTTTAATAAACCACTACAAAGATATCTTTAACAGATTTCATCAAAATTTTAATTATCAAAAATCAAAAAACGCTTTAATATTAGCCGTAAAAGAGAATACCGTTTTTTATAAAGGAAGTAAATTCTGTAACAATAGAGGATTCAAAAACTTTTATTATTCAACCCAGATTTTAGGCTGTATTTATAACTGCGAATACTGCTATTTAGGTGGAATGTATCCATGCGGTTATCCTGTTATATTTGTCAATGAAGATGATTTTATCAACAACGCTTCAAAACTAAAAAACGCATATATTCCCATCAGCTATGAAACAGACCTTTTAGCGTTTGAAGGAATTTATCCCTTTCATAAAAAGTGGATAGAACTGGCCTCAAAAAGAGAAGACTTATTAATAGAAAGCAGAACAAAATCCGCAAATACGGATAAACTTCCCGACAACCCCCCTAAAAATTTTTTACTCGGATTTTCTCTTTCTCCCAAAGAAGTTACAAAATTTGAAAAAAAAGCTCCTTCTTTAGAAAAAAGAATCAAAGCGATAAAAAAAGCTTTACAAAAAAATTATACAGTGGAAATAGCAATAGACCCGGTAATAAAAGTAGATAATTACAAAGAAGTATATAAAAATTTTATCTCATTTCTAAAAAAAGAACTGGATTTAGATAAAATCCATATAGAAATAGGAAGTTTCAGAATGAATAAAGACTTTTTAAAACGTTTAAGGAAGATACATCTAAGCGAAGTTACATGGTATCCGTATGAAATAAAAAACAAAGAAGCAAGATATAAAGACGAAAAAGATATTATAGATTTTATCAAAGGCTTAATATGAAAATAATTTTAACAGGCGCTAGCAGCGGCATAGGTGCGGCTATAAAAAAAGAGCTTAAAGAATACGAAATAATAGAAATTTGCAGAAACTGCCGACACAGTGTAAATTTAAACAACATAGATATTGTAAAAAAACTGAAATTTGATAATGTTTACGGAATAATTCATAATGCAGGCATCGGATATTTCGGTCAGTTTGAAGACATTGCAGTTTCTAAAATAGAAGAAATGATAAACGTAAATTTTTTATCTCCTATGATTTTAACCAAAAACCACTTAAAAGATATTAAAAAAAACAGAGGATTTATTATTAACATTTCATCAACATCAGCCATACACCCGGCAAGGCAGGGAGTAGTATACGGAGCTACAAAAGCCGCATTAAGACATTTTGGAATTTCATTATTTGAAGAAGTAAGAAAATACGGCGTTAAAGTTTGTAACATAATACCGGATTTAACGCTGACAAACTTTCATTCCAATACTTTTTTTAAACCGTCTTCAGAAGAACTAGCACACCTAAAACCTGATGACATAGCAAAAATAGTCAAAAATATAATAGAATCTCCAAAACATTTAGTTATTCAGGAAATAATATTAAAGCCTCAAATATTTAAATTAGAGAAAAATTAAGCCACTCCTTAGCTTTTATTCTAAGCTCTTCCGGATTATCACTTGCAAAAAGTTTAATGGTAGAATCAAATTTAGGTAAAAGATTATATTGTTCTTTTAATAATTCAACAATAGCCTGACCTGAATGAATAAGTTTAGCATTTGGAAAATGCTTTTTAAAAGAAGAAGATAAAAAAGGATAATGAGTACATCCCAAAATAATAATATCTATATTTTCTTTTTTTATATCGGAAAAATATATTTCAAAAACATCATCTACTAATTTTCCCTCAACAAACCCTTCCTCTACCAAAGGAACAAAAAGAGGCGTTGCTTTAGAGAGAATATTTTTAAAACCTTTCTTAAGTAATAATTTTTGATATTTGCCAGAATTAATAGTTCTCTTAGTTCCTACCAATAAAATATTTGAATTTTTATCCTCTTTTTCCACAGCTTTTACTCCTGCTTCTATTACCCCTACAACAGGAAAAGAAGCTTCTTTTTTAAGCTCTTCTATAGCTACTGAACTGGCTGAATTACAAGCTACAACCAAAAATTCAATATCAAAATTTTTTAAAAACTCAAGAGCCTCAAGAGAATATCTTATTATTGTGGATTCGTTTTTGTTACCATAAGGTACTCTTGCCGTATCTCCAAAATATATTATTTCTTTAAAAAATCCGGCTCTTAAAAGCTCTTTTGCTACACTAAGACCGCCTACACCGCTGTCAAAAACACCGCATCTATTCATTAATAGCGTTTAAAAACTCTCTATTATTTTTAGTTTTAAGCATTTTGGAATAAAGAAGTTTAAGAGCTTCTATTTCATCCATTTCGCTTATTATGTTTCTTATAGCCCATACTTTTGCAAGCTCTTCAGGAGTTAATAAAAGTTCTTCTTTTCTTGTTCCTGATTTAAGTAAATCGATTGCCGGATAAATTCTTCTATCTGCTATTCTTCTGCTAAGAACGGCTTCCATATTCCCCGTTCCTTTAAATTCTTCAAAAATAACTTCATCCATTTTTGAACCAGTATCTATTAAAGCAGTGGCTATAATAGTTAAACTACCGCCTTCTTCTATATTTCTTGCAGCTCCAAAAAACCTTTTAGGTTTATGTAGGGCATTAGCATCAACACCGCCGCTTAATACTTTACCGCTTGCAGGCGTTACAGCATTATAAGCACGAGCCAACCTTGTAATAGAATCAAGCAAAATAACCACATCTTTTCCCATCTCGACCATTCTTTTCGCTTTTTCTATCACAAGTTCGGCTACTCTTACATGATTTTGAGCCGGCTTATCAAAAGTAGAACTAAAAACCTCTCCTTTTACACTTCTTTGCATATCAGTAACTTCTTCCGGTCTTTCATCCACTAAAAGAACCATAAGTTCCACTTCAGGATGATTTTTAGTAATTCCATGGGCAATCTCTTTTAAAAAGACCGTTTTACCGCTTCTTGGAGGCGCAACAACTAATCCCCTTTGACCTTTACCTATAGGAGCGAATAAATCTAAAACCCTTCCCGTTAATTTAGTAGGTTCATATTCAAGTTTTAATTTTTCATTAGGATATAAAGGAGTTAAATTATCAAAAAGAGGTCTGTTTTTAGCTTCTTCAGGAGGAAGATAATTAACAGCTTCTATTTTTAAAAGAGCATAATATTTTTCCTGGTCTTTAGGAGGTCTGACCTGTCCCGTAACTATATCACCCGTACGAAGAGCAAATCTTCTTATTTGGGTTTGAGATACGTACACATCATTTACCGAGTTTTCAAAATTTCCTCCTATACTTCTTAAAAAGCCATACCCGTCAGGCATTATCTCTAAAATACCGGTAAATAACAAATAACCTCCCTGTTGTACCTGAGCTTTTAAAATTTCAAACATTAAATCCTGGCGTTTATATTCCTGAGGATTTTCCACTCCTAACTTTTTGGCTATTTCTATTAACTCATCTGTAGGCATTTGACGAAGCTGTTCAATAGTATAACCTTCTACAGGTATATGAGTTCGTTGTTTTTTATCTTCTGTAGATAAAGATTTTTCTCCATTTTGTTCTATAGTTTTATTCTCTTTTTCCATGCGATTTTATCCTTTTGAAGATTATTTGAAGAGTTGAAGGTAACAAAACATTTATTGAGATTTTAATTAAAATATTAACTTTTGTCAAGCAAGGATTATTTCGGTACTTA
>JAMOSR010000116.1 GCA_027062985.1 Nautiliaceae bacterium | reverse complement strand
CCATAGGCTTATGACAATGTCCAAAAATCCAGTATTTTATATTGTCTTTAAATAAATCATAACCGTAAAAACTATAAAAACTATCTAAAACCGGTTTTCCGTAACAATTTATATATAAAGGCGGAACATGAGTAAAAACAATATCGGCTTTATCTATACTCTTACGAAGTTTCTCTTTTTGAAGCATTGAAAAATTCACAGGGTCTATTTCAGGTTTTATATTTTTAGCATCATTCATAAAATAATGCCAAAACAGTTTTACTTTTTCCAAAGGATATCCATGTTTTACAGCTAAAGAAAAATCATACCAACCGCCGGCTCCTGCAAACCCGACCCCTTCTATTTCCAAAAAATCACCGTCTAAAAAATAAATCCCCTCAATAGAATTAATGTTATTTTTTAAATCTTCGATTCTTTCTTTATAGGTATTAAATTTTTTATCCAATAAATAAAAGTCGTGATTTCCAAAAGTTACAAGTATATTTTTAAAAAAATTTTTGAGTTTTTTTAAAAGTAAAATATTTTGGTCATTATAATGCCCTAAATCACCTGCTATAATCAAAACATCCGCTTCTTGTGGTTTTAATATTTCTTTTATAAAAGAATCTATACTGCCATATAAAGGAAGCCAAAAATCAAGATGGATATCGCTTTTAAACCCTATTTTCATTTTCTATAATTCCGGCAATACTTTCTTCATCCACACCCAAAAGTTTTTCAACCTCTTCAACGCTTCCGTGAGGTATGAATTTATCAGGATATTCAAAACTTTTAATTTTTACGCCTAAGTTTTCCTCATCTACAAAATTCTCAAGCATTTCGGCAATTCCGCCCTCTTTTGAATTATCGCTTATTATATACCATTTTTTGGCTTTTAGTGATTTTAAAAGCTCCCTGTCAAACGGTTTTACAAACCTTAAATCCAAAATTCCCGTCTCAATTCCTCTTTTTTTAAGTATCTGATAGATTTTGTAAGCTTTTCCCACTCCGTTCCCATAACCTATAAGCATTATATTTTCATTATTTATTAAAAGTTCGGCTTTTCCAAGCTCAAAATCTCTGGGTTCAAAAATCCCGTCTTTAAGTTTAAACGCCCCTCTTGGATATCTAAAAGCACTAGGGCCTTTGTCAAACTGATAAGCAAATTCCACCGCTTTTTTTAGCGTTTCAAAATCCCTCGGCGCAAAAAGCGTTATATTTGGAATAATTCTTAAATACCCTATATCAAAAACACCCTGATGAGTCTCACCATCAGCCCCAACTAT
>JAMOSR010000115.1 GCA_027062985.1 Nautiliaceae bacterium | reverse complement strand
AACTTAAAAGCGGAGAGATTGTAGCGGTAAAAATATTAAAACCGGGAATTGAAGAAAAAATTTTTGCGGATATTGCAATTCTTCAAAGACTTGCAAAACTTCTTAGAGAAAAATTTTTGGTATATGGAATTGATTTGGTAAAAATTGTGGAAGAATTTGCAAAGTCGATAAAAAAAGAGCTCGATTTTAATCTTGAGGCTTTAAATTTAAAAAGATTTAGGGCAAATTTTAAAAATAATCCTAATATCAAAGTCCCTAAACTTTATGAAAAATATTCGACCAGACGTGTTTTAACAATGGAGTATATAAAAGGGATAAAAATATCCGATATTGAAAATTTAAAAGCAAACGGATATGATTTAAAAGAAATTACGAAAAAAAGTTTTAATCTTTTATGTGAGCAGATTTTTATACACCGCTTTTTTCACGCAGACCCGCATCCTGGTAATTTGATGGTAAGCGATGGAAAGATTGTTTTTCTCGACTTTGGAATAATGGGACGTCTTAGCGAAGAAGATACTAAAAATATAGTGGAAATGGTGTATTATATTACAAAAGGCGAAGAAGAAAAAGCCGCACTTTATATATTAAAGCTTTCAAAAGTAGAAACTGAAATTGACGTAAGCTCATTTAAAAAAGAGATGGCGGATATTATTGCTACTTATATTAATGCTTCCCTTAAAAATGTTGAATTAAAAAGTCTTATTAATGATGTTTTACGGGTAATGAACAGATATAAAATTTATTTTAAAGAAGACAATTATCTTTTGGCAAAAGCTTTGGTTACATTAGAAGGAGTCAGTAAAAGGCTCTATCCTGATTTTAACGGGGTTGAGGAAATCAGGCCTTTTATAATAAAACTGTATAAAGAGATGATATCGCCTTTTAGTCTTTTAAAAAGATCTTATGAATTTAATAAATCGGTTATGGAACTGATTTCGAATGCTCCAACGGATATTAATGAAATTATTAATAAAATAAAAACCGGCAAACTTAAAATAGAATTTGAACACGTTGGACTTGAAGAGTTTGAAGATGCCATTAAGGGCTCTTTTAACAGGCTTTCCACTTCGATAATTATAGCTTCTTTGCTTGTGGGAAGTTCTTTGCTGCTTTCTTCTGAAGTTCCCCCTTTATTTAAAGGAGTTTCTATTTTCGGAATAGTGGGATTTTTATTTGCCACAATGCTTGGTATTTTATTAATTTTTACTGTATTAAAGGAAAAATGATGAAAATTTTTAAAAGTCTGAAAAAAAGAGTTTCTTATTTTGGAGTAATCG
>JAMOSR010000114.1 GCA_027062985.1 Nautiliaceae bacterium | reverse complement strand
ATTTATAAAAAGATTTACAGTGGCACTAATTAAAAAAAGTATAGAAATAACTTTAAAAATACCCTTAAAATGATTTAAATTATCAAAAATAAGCAAAATAGAAATCGCTAAAAAAAGAGAATAAAAACTATGATGCATAAAAGGAGAAGGGTCATAATATTCCGCCCCTCTTGAAAGTAATCCTAAACTTTTAAAAAAATTAATATCTATTAAATGAAAAAATATTAAATAACTAACAACTTCGCTAAAAAACATTCCAAGCAAAAATGAACTTAAAAGTTTTTTAGTATCTACTTCTGAAGTAATTAAAATTAAAAACAATGTATTTAACCACAAAAAATGTTTAAAAATAAATTGATATTCATTTTTATATCCACTGCTTACTAAAAATCCATTTGTGCTTGAACTACTTAATAAAGTAGAAACTGCCAATATAAAAGGAATTAAATAAATAATCCATATCAATTTATTATTTTTTATTTTTTTAAATTTAAATTTCCAGTTTCCCTCTAAAATCCAACAAAATGTCAAAATACCTAATAAAATATTAGCAGCAGCCAAAGATATAGGAAATACAAAAGCAAAAATTATTAATAAAAAGTTTTTTACTTTAGTGCAAAAATTCAAGATATTTTTTGCCAACATTTTCAAGTTTATATTTTTCAATATACTCATCCTTTATTTCAGGGTAATTTTCCAATGCTTTATAAATCTTTTCAGCTAAAATATCGACTCTATTTAAAGGAACTAAAAATTCACTTAATTCTTCGGTTAATATTTCATTAGGGCCGCACTTTATATCGGTAGCAACTACAGGAGTATTTAAAATTAATGCTTCTACCAAAACATTTCCAAAACTTTCAAATTTTGAAGGATGTACCAAAAGAGAGGCATTTTTAATATAAGGATATGGATTTTGCTGCCATCCGATAAATTTTACTTTATCAGCTATATTAAGCTTTTTTGCTAAACTTTTCAGCTTTTCTTTTTCTTTGCCCTCTCCCAAAATCCAAAGCTCTTGTTTAAAATTTCCTAAAGCATAGGCTTTTAATAAAAATTCAAAGTTTTTATCCTTTGTAAGCCTTCCAACTCCTAAAATATAATCACTTTCTAATTCAAATTCAACAGCTCTTTTTCTTATTCTCTCAAAATCAAACGGATTTGGAATTAATTTATAATATAAATCTACTTTAAATTTACGCAAAAACCCATTTTTAAAACACTCATTTAAAAAAACAACCCTTTTTTTGTTATAAATTTTTTTAAATTTTATTTTCTGTTTTAAATATGTAAAAAAAGATTTTTTCTGAAGCAAAGAGCCTTGGTGAAACACATATAAATCGTTTTTTAAATTAAGGCTTGAGAGCAAAAAATGGGTTCTTAAATTATTTGCTATTATCAAATCAAAATCAAACCGCTTTATTTTTTCCTTTAGCAACAAAAACTGCTTATCCTTTTTATCTGAATTAATTGGATGAATACACTCATTATCATTAATTTCAGTTTTTCCCACAGGAAACAAATGAACTTCAAAGTTTTGTTTTTTAAAAAAATCACTCAACTCTTTTATAGTCACATTTACTCCGCCAAATGATTCTAAACTCGGTCCTAAAATCGCAATTTTTTTCATTTATCCTCTTTTTTTATATAATTTCACAAAAAAAGGCTTTTATGGATATACTGTTTTTTGCCCACAATACTCATCAGGAAAAGTATTTTAACATTTTAAAAGAAAACTTGCCATTTGAAATTACAGTAAAAAGAGCAAAATTATCTATCTGTAACGCACCTAAAATAGACCTTAACAAAAAATTTGAAGAGCTTAATAATAAATATTCGGGTCTAAAGCTTAATCTTTACAAAAAATATCTTCAGATAGAAAGCCGTCTGATTTACTGCGAATACAAAAAAATAATAGAAAAATATAACCCGAAACTCATAGGTATCTGGAACGGAATCAAATATCCTCAGTTTATAATCAATGAATTTAATGTAAAAAAAATCTATTTTGAAAACGGCTTTTTGCCAAATACAACCCAGGCCGACTGTAAAGGCGTAAACGCCCTAAATTCTGTCCCGAGGGACAAAAAATTTTATGAAACCTTAGAATATTATAAAAAGCCTCTGCCAAAAGAGCTGATTCCCCGCGCGCCCGTTAAAAAGCTTGAAGGTAATGAGCTTGATTTAAATAGAAAATACATCTTTATTCCATTTCAGGTAAATTATGACTCTCAAATTATCTATTTTTCTCCTTGGATAAAATCAATGCAGCAATTTTTTGAAATTATTAATTCAATTGCCAATGAGTTTGATTTTGATTTTATATTCAAAGCACACCCGAGTGACAGGGTTACAAGCTACGAAAATTTAATAAAAAAAGCTCAAAAAAACGTTCATTTTGCCACAAACCCTACAAGAGAGCTTATTAAAAACGCCGAGGCTATTGTTACTATTAATTCAAGCGCAGGAATTGAGAGTTTACTTTTCAATAAAAAAGTTATTACTCTTGGAGAAGCCTTTTATAATATTGACGGAATCGTAAAACACGCCGATAATACTCAAGAGCTTACAAAGATTTTAAAAAGCCTTGATTCCTGGGAAATTGACGAAAAACTTATTAAAAATTTCCTTGGGTATTTATATTACGAATATCTTATTCCAACATCATGGAAAAACCCCGATAAAAAACACTTTGAAAAACTAACAGATAGGATAGCTCAATGCTTACGATGACAATTTTGGTAAAAAACGAAATAGACATAATAGAAAAAAATATCCGTTTTCACTCAAAAATAGGCGTTGATAACTTTGTAGTAATGGATAATAATTCCACCGACGGCACAAGAGAAGTTTTAGAAGAGTTAAAAAAAGAATTTGAAATCACAATAATAGAAGAAAAAGGCACATACAATCAAGCCAGATGGATGACAAAATTAACCCACATCGCCAGAAAAAAATATAATCCTTCCTGGCTTATCCCAAACGACGCAGATGAATTTTGGTATAGTGAAACAAATCTAAAAGAAGCCCTAAAAAATCAAAAAAAAGCTGTTTTAACGGTCGACAGGTTCAATTTTCTGCTTTACGAAGGGCTTAATAACTGGTGGGAGAGTGAGATTAGGGTTGAAAACCCGGTATTTTACAGAAAAAACACCCAGCTTGGCAGCGAAAATATCTCCATAATCCTAACTAAAATATCCCCCAAAGTCATTATAAAACCAAAAGGGCTTTTATGGATAAGAGGCGGAAATCATAAGGCGTTACATTTACTTGATTTCAGGGATTACTTCAGACATTATGATAAAATAAAAAGATTTGAAAAAATAAAAGTTTTTCACTATCCTATAAGAAGTTACGAACAATTCAAAAAAAATATAGAAAATAGAAAAAAACTTCTTGAAAAAGGCGCGAAAATGGGGCCTCATTATAAAAGATGGGTAAAATTATTAAATGAAGGAAAACTCGAAGAAGAGTTTTATAAAAATTTGGTATTTAAACAAAACGAAATAGACGTACTTAAAAAATACGGAATAGTAACGGATGAAAAGGCAATGAATGTTTTACAGCACCTCAATCAGACTCATAAATAGACGCGCAAAAAACTACAAAAAATACCGCCCTATAGCTTATGTGCCAAATTTTGCAAAAAAAATCATTCCTCTTATAGACAAAAACGCTGTTTTTTTAGGCTGGGGATATAAAAAAAGCGGACTTGAAGCCATGGAAATGCCAAAATGGCTGCTTTTAGAAG
>JAMOSR010000113.1 GCA_027062985.1 Nautiliaceae bacterium | reverse complement strand
TTGGTGGGACAAGTCCTGTAGATTTCCTTAAAAACTGTGGAATTAACCTTAATGAATGGGGTGAGCCTGAATATAATGAAGAAACAATGGAAACAAACGTTCCGGGACTTTATACAATCGGTGATGTTGTAACAAGCCAGGGAAGTATAGCTTTAGCATTTAACCATGCTTATAGAGCAATTAACGATATAGCTAAAAAAATGGGGAAATAACCCCTTTTTTTATTTTTTATCTTCAATTATTTCTACTATTTCCACATCTATTATATCATCGTCATTTTGTTTTGTATACCGATATGTATGAAAATTTTTAGAAGGAAACAGCTTTTTTGCAACCCATCTGGCAAACGGCTCCGTTAAAAATAGAATTCCCAGAATATCACTAAAAACACCTGGAATTATAAGTAAAAAAGCGCCTATTAATCTAAATAAACCGCTTGTAACAAACTCTTCTTCGCTGATTTCTCTTTTAATAACCCTCTGCATTTCAGCAGCTAAAGAAAAATGGAGGTTTCTTATAATATAAACTCCTATTCCCGCAGTTACCAACACTTCCAGAAAAAGCCCAAAAGGCGTAAAAACATTTGCAAATTCATAACTAAAAAGTATTTCTAAAAAAAGATACGTCAAAAAATAAATCAGTCCCATTGTTTTCTCTTTAAATATTTTTTTATTTTTCTAAACAGCTTGTCAAAATCAAGTTCCCCTTCACATTCATCTATTTTAACTTTAAGTTTACCTTCCGTAAAATCGCCTACTTTTTTATATTTTCCGTTTTCCAAATGATAAACTTTCACTTTTAAAATATTCGGATATACCAAAAACAGCCACTCAACCCCTTCTTTTTCATAAATTTCAAATTTAACATGCTCGTCCCTTTTAATAGTAGAAGGTGAAATAACCTCCGCTATCGCTTTTGGAGTGTTTTTTATAAACGAATAGATATCTTCCCTGCATACAACCGCAACATCGGGTTTTAATACAGTCTCTTCATCAACGATATAATCCTCTTCAATCATAACAAAACACTCATCGCACTCTTCTACAATCTCTTCTAAAAGTTTATAAAACATACCGCTTAATATCTGATGAATACCAACGGGACTTGGCGCCATAGCAAGAGGCACTCCGTCAATCAGTTCCCAATCCCCTTCCCATTTTTTATAATCCTCATACGTATAAGTTTCAACATACATTTTTTTCCTTTAGCGGTTAATTGTCTCCATTATTTTTTCAAGAGCCATATCTTTATCTACTTCAAACTTCTCTCCCGTTTTTCTATCTCTAACTTC
>JAMOSR010000112.1 GCA_027062985.1 Nautiliaceae bacterium | reverse complement strand
TGTATATGCTTAGCACCGTTTTTTATATCATTTTTAATAAAATCATAGGCTTTTGAAAGATTAATATTTCTTACAGTAATACCTTCAACTGTTTTTAGATGCATAATATTTTTTTCTACAAACAATCTTTCTAAGTCTTCAAGAAAAGTTTGAACATTTTTATCTAAATCTCTTACAAACATAGAATATTTTCGTCTGCTTTTATTTCCGTTTTCGTCAACATAATCAGCTTCGAAAAACTTTACATACCGATAATCAACCAGTTCTTTATTCATATATTCAACATAATGCACAAACGTAAAAGAGTGTTGCAAATTTTTATCAAAAATTACCATTTGAGCGTTTTTACGGTGCAAATATCCAAAAGGGGAGTTTTTATCAAACGATTCAACATTGTCTAAATTAACAAGATAATCACCATCTTCCCCCCACACCGCAAATGAATAAACAGGATGCTTCGTGCGTTTAAAATCATCTCTGCTAAGGGCAATTTTTCCTAAAATTCCTGTTTGTGAGGGAGTGTTTTTTATATCAAAGGTTTTACCTTTGCAAAAATCCCAATTATAAGTAGGTATTAAAATATTTTTTACCTTTTTTTGCATAAGATCTAAAAATTTATGAATACTTTGCATATCCATTTTATTAAGCAGCAAAAATCTTGTAAAATCTCCCGCCAATAAAACAGTATCGCTATTAATTTCTATTTTATTCACCAATTTTTCAATCATAATTTATTCTTTATTAGATTTATTATATCCTTAATAGAAGTATTGTTTGTAATTTCATCATAATCAAATTTCACGCCAAATTCTTTTTCTAAAGCCATAAATAAATTAATCTGCCCTAAAGAATCCCACTTTTCATTAAATCCTATTTGAGAATTTTCATCAATTCCCTCTCCAAAAAGCTTTTTAGCAACTTCAATTACTCTTTTTTCCATTCGCTCTCCTTAAAAACGTGTTTTCATCTATTTTTTCAAATCCGAAATTTGTATATAAATCTTTAACCTGCCCGTTTTTTTTAGTCGGATAATAAAGACCGATTATATCTTTATTTCCAAACATTTCAATAATTTTATTTATTATCTCTTTTTCCACATCCCTTTTTAAAATCCTGCAGCTCATCAAAAACGTGTCAATAATTACTTTGTCCTTTTTTTCTTCTAAAATAACCAGTGCCGTAATACCTTCATCACCAAACTTATCCTTGTAATTAACGGCAATAACGGTATAATTATCACTAAAAATAAAATTTTTAATATCATGAGCCGTATATCTTTTAGTAGTTAAATTAAACTGATTAGTTTTTTGTGTCATTTGCGCATATCTTTCAATAAACCTGTCATCATCTATATAAAAATCAAGTTTAATTTCCAGACTTTTTAAAAACTCTTCATAAGTAATATTTTTTTCTAACTGCTTTCTTTTTAGATTATTTTCATACTGTTTCTGTTTTAAAACATCCTCTTTTGTAAGTGTTATCTTTGCAAAATATTTTTTTACAACATCCAAAAACCAATCATTAAGATAATATATCTCTTTTGGAAATTCTGGCACCGTAACCTCAGGTAAAATCTGCTTTACACTCTCTCTTTCCACAGGATTATCATCAATAAATACAAAAGAATCAAGCCCTAAATTAAGCTCTTTTGCTATTTCTCTTATATTATCTGCTTTATGATTCCAATTTATTTTTTTAATTATAAAATCATTTTCTTTTAATACGGAGCTTGGATGATTAAGCCCTTTTATACCGTCTTCATAATTGTTTTTTGAACAAATCGCCAGTAATACGCCTAAATCTTTTAATTTTTTGATATTTTTTTGAAAATCAAGATAAATTTTACCTATCCCGTCATTTGAAAGTTTAATCTCCTCTTCCCCTACAACGCCTCCCCACAAAGTGTTATCCATATCTAAAACCAACACTTTTTTCGAACCGTACTTATAAGTGTTAATTAAAAGTTCAATTTCTTTTGCCGCTTTTTCAAAAAAATCTTTATTGAATTTTATCCTTGCAAGATACCAGTATTTTAAATCGTATATTTCGTTATTTTTGCTTAAATTATAAAAATCAAAAATAAGTATATTTTTATACTTATTCCTGAGCTGTAATATTTTTTTATTATATTCAAGTTCTTTTTGTAATGTTTGATACAAAAAAGTATCAATCTGTTTAGGATAAAACGAAACAGTATTGAGTATCAAAATTTTATGACTTTTTTGTAAAAATTTTTCCACCAACTCCAAAAATTCGTCAAAATTTCCGCTAAATTCATCTATATCCAAAAACAAAAAAACAAATTCGCTCTTGCTTTGATAAATTGAAGAATTTTCATCGCTTAAATCAAGCATATAATTTCCATACCCGCAACTTTCCAATACATCAATACTCAAATAATATTTTAAACTGTCCATATTTATATTACTGATTATTTCTATCATTTACTTCTCCAACAATTCTATAAGACCGATATTTGTCATTACAAAACATACCTTTTTGTTATTAAACAATACTGCGTTTTTAGGAGGAGATATTAAAATCCCCTTTAATTTTTCAACCGTATTTTCTATATTTTCAACCTCATAACAGATATGATAATACGTAATATTTTTATCTATTAAATTTTTCACTATATCCCCGCTTATAAGCTCAAAAACCATATCTTTCGTTTCTATTAACACCAAATTCGCATTCTGATTCTTATCAAAAACAATATCGGACATATGCTTAATTTCAAAAGTGTTTTTCATCCATTCAAGCGTTTCTTCTAAATTTTCGGTTGCAATTCCAAGATGATGAAATTTCATAAAATCTCCTCCATACACTCAATCACATAATCCTGCTCTTTTTGGCTTAAGCTGTAATATATCGGCAGGGAAAAGGCTTCCATGTAGTATTTTTCCATTTGAGGAAACTTTTTAAAATAGCCTTTTTTTACGTAATACGGCTGCTGATTTATAGGAATGTAATGGTATTGAAGTCCTATTCCTTTTTGACGCATTTTTATAAAAAATTCAGCCTTTTCTTTGAGTGAATTAAATGGATACCTAACCACAAAAAGATGATACGAGCTTTTTTCATTATAAGGATAAAGAGGCTTTATTTTTTCAGGCAGGTTATCATGATAATATTTAGCAATCTGGCGTCTTTTTTGTAAAAACATATCAATTTTTTCAAGCTGAGATAGTCCCACGGCACATGCCACGTCGCTTAGTCTATAGTTGTACCCCAAATCCACCATTTTATATTCCCACGGATACATTGAAGAATCTTTTACCATTCCATGGTTTCTTAATCTCAAAAGTTTTTTGTATGTTTTTTCGTCATTTGTCGCCACCGCCCCGCCTTCAAAAGTGGTAATGTGTTTGACGGGATGAAAAGAATATGTAGCTATATCACACACTCCTTCGTCTTTTCCGAAATAATGGGCATTGTCGTAAAGGACTTTAACGCCGTATTTATCTTTTAAATACCCAACCTTTTTATCGTCTAAAGGATGTCCGCTGAACGTCACTAAATAGATAGCTTTTATTTTTTTCTTTTTAAGCTCTTTTTCAACCAAATCCAAATCAATAAGCCCGTTTTCTTCAATATCCACAAATATAGGTTTAGCCCCTACGTAAAGAATCGAATTTGAAGTAGCTAAAAAAGAATTAGGGGTGGTAACCACCCTCTCACCCACATTCAAAAGCACCCTGCTTGCAAGATGCAAAGCAGCAGTCCCGCTGCTAACCGCCACGACGTATTTAAACCCGAGTCTCTCAGCCAAAGCCTCTTCAAATTCTTTAACTTTAGGACCTGTCGTTAAAAAATCACTTTTTAACGTTTCAACCGCCGCATTTATATCATTTTCGTCAATAAACTGTCTGCCGTAAGGAATAAACTTAGTTAATTCTCCATTCTCCATTCTCCATTCTCCATTCAAAGAAATTCTTTGGCTTTTTCTAAAAATTCTTCTTTTGTTAGCCACCAGTCGTTTTTATCCGAGCTATACTCAAACCCTATCTCTTTTTCTTTCCCTTTTTCTCCGAGATTATTTTTTGTATAATCTGCTTCAAAAGAGAAAGTAATTGTAGGTTTTATTACAAAATGGTCATCAAATTCTACACATCTGTCGTCTCTTGTTATCATTACTTCATGAAGTTTTTCTCCCGGCCTTATTCCTATTATTTTAAGTTCACACTCCGGGCACAGGGCTTTTGCCAAATCAACGATTTTCATAGATGGGATTTTAGGTACGAATATTTCTCCCCCTTGCATTCTCTCAAAGTTTTTAAGCACAAATCTTACGCCTTCTTCAAGGGTTATAAGAAATCTTGTCATATCAGGATGAGTAATAGGGAGAGTTTTTTCGCCCTTTTTAATCAGTTTCATAAAAAATGGCACTACACTACCGCGGCTTCCAATTACGTTTCCGTATCTAACCACACTAAATCTTGTTTTTCTCTTTCCAACTAGATTATTTGCTGCAATAAAAAGCTTGTCGCTTGCAAGTTTTGTAGCACCGTAAAGATTAATAGGAGCGGCGGCTTTATCGGTACTTAAGGCAATTACTTTATCCACTTCATTTACAATAGCGGCATCAATTACATTCTGTGCACCGTGTATATTTGTTTTTACCGCTTCCATTGGGTTATATTCGGCTGCCGGGACTTGTTTTAGAGCTGCTGCGTGTATTACAATATCCACATCTTCCATAGCTTTTTTCAATCTTTCTTTATCTCTTACATCACCTATAAAGTATCTCATACATTTGCTGTTAAATTTTTGAGCCATTTCAAATTGTTTTAATTCATCCCTGCTGTAAATTATAATTTTATTTGG
>JAMOSR010000111.1 GCA_027062985.1 Nautiliaceae bacterium | reverse complement strand
TGGTGGAGACAACGGGACTCGAACCCGTGACCCCCACGCTGCCAGCGTGGTGCTCTACCAGCTGAGCTATATCCCCTTTATTGTAGATAAAATTTCTTTTTCCAAATCGTACAGCTTATATCTGGCCGATTTGAATTTTTCAGATGTTATTATATCATAAATTTTATAAATTTCTTCCAAAACTCTTGAACTTTCCTGAGCTCGTTTTAAATTTGAAATAATTATATCTTCCAATGAATTTCTGTTTTGTTCGCTTTTAGTGGAAGGTTTTAAAATATCATCAGATGCGTTTCTAAATTCTAAAACTTTTTTATAATTTGGAATATTAATATGTCTTAATTTTTTAAGTTCTTTTGCAAGGGAAGAGTCGAATTCGTATCTTAAAATATCTTCAACTACTCTTATTCCTTCTTTATATCTGTTAATATTTGCGTCAATAGTGCGAAAAAGAGGAGGGTTATTCTTCATTATTTAAAAACCCTAAAATTTGTAATAAAGATACAAATAAATTAAGAAAATCAAGATATAAGGCGACTGCTGCTTCTATTTCGCTTGATACGTTTCCTCTTATGATGTTTTGAGTATCGTATAAAATAAAGAAACTAAACAAAATAGCTGCCGCACTTGCTATTGCAAGCTGTAACATAGGAAGGTGCAGGAAAATATTTACAATAGAAGCCACCACTATTACGATTAAAGCAATAAAGAGCATTTTGCCCATTGTAGTAAAATCTCTTTTTGTATTCATAGCGAAAATGGTAAGAGCTCCGAATGCCACTGCGGTAAGACCGAATGCTTCACCAATTACATACCCCATATTTTTAGCAATGAAAAATGCAAGAGTAGGTGCTAATGTAAATCCTGTCATAAATGTAAAAGCAAATAACAATACTAAATTAAGAGGAGTTTTGTTTTTTGCAGCAAACAGTCCGAAAAGCAATATAAATTCAAGAATTACAGCTCCCCAGTAAGTAAAGCTAAGACCTCCTTCGGGGTTTACCATACTGTTTACAAATCCCATACCAACATAAGCCCCTACTGCCCCGGCAATCAAACTTCCGGCAAGAAGCTGATAAGTTCTTTTTACAAATGCGTTAATATCTGTAATGGCCGTATCTTTAGAATAATAATTGTTAACCTGTTGAGAATTTAGCGTTTTAAAGTCATTTGATGAAAATTTCATCTTTCTCCTTTTTTTATTTTATTATCCTTAAATTAAATTAATCTGGTATTAATTTTTAGGTTTTATGTTAAAATCAAAAAATTTACTTTCAAATCCGTCTTTTATTTTTCCGTATTGAATGGAAGCTGCGTTCAAATTATTAGATTCTTGCCATAAAAGTCCAAGTCCGTATCTGGCTTCGAAATAATTTGGATTTTTAAGTTTTGCGAGTTCCATAAGTGCTACGGCATTTGGATGATGATTTGCTCCTATGGCGGCTACGGCTGCATGATATAATGTATGAGGGTCGGTAATATTTTTATTGTTTATTAAATCATTATATATTGTGAAGGCTTCTTCAAAATGTTTTGTGTATAGGTTGGCGTATGCCAGTCTTTTTAAGACCGGGACCATATCCTGCGTTTCCGTTTGGGCTTTTTTTAATAAAATAAGTCTAACCCTGTTTAAAAGACCTGAAATTTTTGCAAAAGAAAAATACCACTCTTTTGCTATTTTCGCTCCGTAGAAAAAATCGTTTAGGTTTGCGTATCTGTTAAGTTGAAGAAAAAAACCCTGATAATTTTGAGCCAGTTTTTTAACAGTGAGGTCTTTGTTGTTTGCGTAAAAATATAAAAGATTGGCTATTAAATCTTTTTCAAAAATACTTTTCAGTTTTAAAGCTTCATAAGAATAATCTTTATTAAAAACCGATTTGGATACTATTTTTGTTATTAACCATAAGGGATTGTTTTTTTCTTCTTTTTGTATAAAAGCCGCTATTTTCACTGTATTATTTGTGTAAATACTTAGCATTGCATCTTCAAGTATCGTTTTATCCGTTATATCTTCTTTGATAAGAGCCACTAGGTGTGGGTTGTCAATTCCTGTTTTAGCTCCGGAATAAAGTGCAAAAATTCCTGTTTTTAAATCATATGGGTTTAGGTGATAAGCCCTTAAAAAATGTTTATAAGCGTTTGAGTAATCTCCAAGCTGTGCGTAAGTTAAGCCGATATCGTAATGAAGGATATAGGAATTGGAATCTTTTAATAATTTTTTAAAGGCTTTGTTTGCCAGATATATATGGCCGTCTAAAGCCAGTTTTATCGCTTTTGATAGTTTTATATTCAAATCTGAATAAACCGCGCTTTTAAAAAGATAGTTTTGAGCCTCTTCAACAGCTCCTAATGGCAGCCCGGCTATACCTTTTTTCAGGTAACTGATAGTCTGTTTTATATTAAATACCTTGTAAGGGGAAAAATAAAAAAATAGGTCGTAATAGTCTTCTTTTTTCTTTAAAAAACTTTTTTTAAACTCTTTTTGTGCAGTTTTGATGTCAAAAAGAGATTTTTTTAAAAAAACGGTAATGGGGTATAGGTTATTGTTTTTATATTTGTTGAAAATTTTAGATGCCTCTTTAAATAAGGAAAGTTTCAAATCAACCAGTCCTAAGGCAAATTCCCCTATTGGCGAATTGCTTTTTAAGAGGTTGTTTCTGGCAAGGGAATATTCTCCTATTCTTGCAAGGTTTAAACCTTTGTAAAGAGGGTCGGTAGCGTAATTTTGAGCGTTTGTAGAGTCGTTTAAATATTCGTATATGTTGCTTAAGAGTTTATTTGATTCCTGTTTAAAAGCCGTTTTTGTTTTAAGAGCCGGGATTGCGTTATATTCATATCCCATGTAATACATAACGACTGCGTAATAGTAAGGAAAATTTTTATTTTTGGCTATTTCCGGCAAAAAGGTATATGCTAAATTTCTGTAGTAATTAAACAGTTTATAGTCGTTTATCATTAAAGAAGCGTATGCCGCATTAATGGCGCTTAATACTTTATTGTCTTGAGAAATAATGGCTTTTTGAAAATATTCGATGGCTTTTTTATAGTTTTTTTCTTCTAGTTTAATGACTCCCAGATTATAAAAAGAGAGAGATTTGGAAAATTTGGACAGTTTGTTTAATATTTCTAGGGCCTTTTCTTTTTGTCCTTGTTTGTATAAGATAGTGGCTTTTTGTATAAGGGAGCTTAATGCGTCTTTGGGAATATTCTTTTTTTCTAGTTTTTTAACTATTTTTTCTATATTTATATCTTTTTGTGTTTTTTTCTCTTTTTTCTTCTTTAATATCGCCGCTCCAAGAAGGATTAAAAGAAGAAGTAAGATTAAGAGTAAAATTATTACTATTAAAAAGGGCAGTTTGCTTTTTTTTCCCTCTTTTATTACAACTACGTTTTCTTCAGCCACTTATTACCTTATAGGTATTTTTTTAAAACTTGAGGTATTTCTATGCTTCCGTCGGCTTTTTGGTAATTTTCCATAATAGCTACAAGTGTTCTTCCTACAGCCAGGCTGCTGCCGTTAAGAGTATGTACGAGTCTGTTTTTCTTTCCGTCTTTATATCTGATTTTTGCACGTCTGGCCTGAAAGTCCCTGGTGTTTGAAATCGAACTTATTTCTCTGTATTTATTTTGGCTTGGAATCCATACTTCAAGGTCTATGGTTTTTGCCGCGCTAAATCCTAAATCTCCTGTACAAAGCATAACCTGTCTGTAAGGCAGACCGAGTTTTTCAAGGGCGCTGCTGGCACATTCCACCATATCTTCAAACATTTTATCGCTTTCTTCAGGACGGGTAATGGCTACAAGTTCTACTTTGTCGAATTGGTGTTGACGTATAATGCCTTTGGTGTCTTTGCCGTAACTTCCTGCTTCTTTTCTAAAACAAGGGGTATAAGCAGTTAATTTTATAGGTTTTGAGAGGTCTTGAATTATTTCGTCTCTAAATAGATTTGTTAAAGGAACTTCGGCCGTTGGTATGAGGTATAAATTTTCATTTTCTATTTTAAACAAATCGTCTTCGAATTTAGGAAGTTGGCCCGTACCTGTCATGGTTTCTTTATTTACCATAAGAGGCACCCAGACTTCTTCAAACCCCCATTCTCTGTTATGGTCCAAAAAGAAATTAATCAGAGCTCTTTCCAGTCTTGCCGCATCTTTTTTCATAACGGTAAAGCGGCTTTTTGCAAGTTTAACGCCTCTTTCAAAATCCAGCCATCCGAGTTTTTCACCGAGTTCGTCATGAGATTTTGGTTCAAAATCGAATGTAGGTATTTCTCCTACTCTTTTTATTTCTACGTTATCGTTTTCGTCTTTTCCCACAGGTACATCATCGTCGGGAATGTTTGGAATTATTAAAGCTTTTTGAAAGAGTTTGGTTTCTATTTTTTCAAAAATTTTATTTACTTTTTCTAATTTGTCTTTTATTTTGGCAACTTCTTGTTTTAGTCTTTCTGCTTCTTCTTTTTTCCCTTCTTTCATAAGTTTTCCTATTTCTTTAGATAGGGCATTTCTTTTTGCCTGAAGTTCTTCTAAAACTTTTTGGGCTTCTTTTTTTTCTTCAAAAAGATTTTTTATTTCTTTTAAAGTATCTTCTTTTACGCCTTTTAACGCAAGCTTTTTAGAAATATTTTCAAAATCCCTCTCAAGTAACTTTAAGTCTATCATTTATTTCCTTTAAATGTAATTTTATTATTAATTTGTTATTATTTGATATAATATTCATTGGATAATTTTAACATAAAAGGAGAATAAATGAAAAAGAAACTGGTCGCTTTGGGATTAAGTGCACTTGTTGCCTCTACATTGATGGCAAAAGAGATTAAGGTAGGAATTTTACAGCCTCTAACAGGACCTATTGCA
>JAMOSR010000110.1 GCA_027062985.1 Nautiliaceae bacterium | reverse complement strand
GGCAAGGAGATTGGGAGCTTATAAAGGGTATTCCTTTTGCTTTGGTATCCCCAAATTTAGACCATCAAAGAGTTGTTGCAAAAATCTTATATCAACTTATAAGGGAGCTTGAAAATTGCAGAAATTGTGAAGCTGTTCCGGATACAGATTACATAATTGACGAACATACAGTTTTAAGACCTGATATAGCTGTTATCTGCAACGAAAAAGGAGAAAAAATAACAAGAGCTCCCAAAATTATTTTTGAAGTGGTTTCCAAATCTACTGCCAAAGTAGATGAAATAACAAAAAAGAAAATTTATGAAGAAGAGGGTGTCAATTATTATGTCCTAGTTTATCCTTCTTTGAAAAAAGCAAAAATTTATAAACTTGAAGAAGAAAAATATAAAAAAATTGCAGATGTAGAAAATGAAACTGTAGAGTTTACTTTTGAGAATTGTAAGATAAAGTTGGATTTTTCAAAAATTTTGGATGTTTAAAAGCATAAATGGCACTTTCAGAAGAGTAACCGATAAAATAGCTATAGAACATTTTGAAAGGAAATGGGAAAGAAGCAAAATAAAGAACTAGCCTATTATTTACGGACAACTATTAAGCAATTTTCTGAACACTTTTTTCTGAGCAGTAAAATTAATATCTGCAAGCTTTTATAATTGAACCGTCCAAATTTCTTGAAAGTACTATAGTTTGAAAATTTCTTTTTAAAGCATCTTGACAAAGCTTGTTAAAAGCAGTTTCGTTTTCAATATAAATTTTGTTATATTCCACATTAAAAACAGGTTTTCCTTCTTCTATAAAAGGCATAAGATAATCACATTCATTATACTGGTGACACTCTTCGTTTATTTCAAAATCAAAATAATCTACTAAATCCTTAATTTGATAAATATCATTTTTTAGTCCTACTAAAAGGCCTCTTTTTTTAGCTTCAATTGCCAAAAAGCGGTTGTAGTTAAATTGGTTTTGGTATGTTATATTAAAGCCAGTATCAAAAAGATAAATATTAACATTATCCGGTTCTACTCCATCGCAACCTTTTTCTTTGGCAAGGTCTAGCCTATCAAGCATTATTTTTCTTACATTTTGGCTATTGATATTTAAATAATACTCTCCTTTCCAATCTGGTAATGGATTTCCAATATCTTCTTTGTTAAATTTATAAGCATCTTCTCTCCAATTTTCATAAGTTCCTGCAGAAAAATAACAAATAACTATTTTTCCTTGTTTTTTTAAATTTTCTATTTTTTCCTTTGAAGTTTCAAAAAGGTCTATATCATAAAGTTTTGCCGGAACTATTTTTAAATCGCCGGTAAGTTGATAATACCAAGTAGTGTTTAAATCTACTTTTTTAAAAGAAATAA
>JAMOSR010000109.1 GCA_027062985.1 Nautiliaceae bacterium | reverse complement strand
TATAAAATCGGCAGATCTATTAATAGGCACTCACGCCCTTTTATATCAAAACCTGCCGAAACTCAACGTCATTATGGTTGACGAACAACACAGATTCGGAACCAAACAAAGAGCGCTTCTTGAGAAGTTGGTAAGTGATTCAAAAACTCTTCCTCACTATTTTCAGTTCAGCGCAACCCCTATTCCAAGAACACAGGCTCTTATTATGAGCAGTTTTGTAAAAGTTTCCTTAATAAAAGAACTTCCATTTATTAAAGATATAGAAACTAAAATAATTTCAAAAGAAGATTTTAAAGAACTTATCGCACATATTCAAAAAGAGATAAACGCAGACAACCAAATCGTAATAGTTTACCCGCTTGTAGAAGAATCTCAAAATTTCGAATATCAAAGCATAGAAGAAGGAAAAAATTTTTGGCTTAAATATTTCGACAAAGTATATATAACCCATGGAAAAGATAAAAACAAAGAAGATATTTTGGTGGAATTCAGGGAAAAAGGAAATATTTTAATAACAACAACCGTAATCGAAGTCGGAATTTCTCTTCCAAAACTGACAACTATAGTAATTGTGGGAGCTGAAAGACTAGGACTAGCCACTTTACATCAGCTTAGAGGAAGAGTGGGAAGATACGGACAAAAGGGATACTGCTTTTTATACACAAACGATAAAAACAATAAAAGACTACAGGCTTTTGCTTCTACGCTTGACGGGTTTAAAATAGCAGAACTTGATTTAAAATTTAGAAAATCGGGGGATTTACTCGATGGAAAAATACAAAGCGGCGAGAGTTTTAAATATTTTGATGAAGGTAGGGATATAGCTATACTTGAAGATGTTAAAAGATATTTAGAACATTTACATATACCCTCTTAGTTGATATGTAATATCCCCTGCTCCAAAACCTATTACAAGACCTTTATTAATTATTTTAAGTATTTTATCTTTATTTATTAACATAACATTATTACCATCAACTTTAACCCTCTCAACGAACTGAGGATTATGTTTTGCAAAATATTTTTCAAAATCAATTTCTATTTTTTCTTCCCCGGCTGCCCAAACCGGTAAAATTATCAACTCATCCGCTTCGTTAAAACACTCGACAAATCCTTCAAGATTATCAACTGTTCTACTATATTTATGAGGTTGCCAAATAACGGTAACTTTACCGATACCGTTTAACTTAGCGTATTCTTTTGCAGAATGTAATGTCGCTTTAATTTCAGTTGGATGATGTCCGTAATCATCTATAAGCACAAAATCATCTGTATGTCTTAAAATATCAAATCTTTTTTTTATACCCGCATAATTTTTAATATTTTCAGCAATTTCGTCCAAATTCAAAAACTCGCTTGCCGCTTCAATAGCAAGCATTGCATCAAGCACTAAATACTCTCCAAAGCCGTAAACTTCAAACTCCCTGGATTTATATTCAAAAATAGTTTTTGGAAGAGAATTTCTTATTTCATATCTTATATATTTAGCTTCGTTTAAATATACTTTTTTCATAGGTAAATCAAGCTTTTTTATAAACTCGTCATCTCCGTTAACCACTCTTAATTTGGCTTTTTTCAAAAACTCTTCATAGTGAGAGTAAAATTTTTGAAGATTATGGCTGTAAAATTCCATATGCTCAGGCTCCGTATTGGTTACAACGGCGATAAAAGGATTAGAATCAACAAAACTTCCGTCGCTCTCATCCGCTTCAAAAACCAAAAGTTCGCTTCTTTTTACCCTTGCGTTACTTTTAAATTCTTTACTTTCAGCCCCTATCAAGGCATTGGCGTCTTTTAAAATGGATGCTAAAATAGCGGTAGTGGTGCTTTTTCCATGAGCCCCGCATACGGAAATTACTTTTTTATCATTTACTATAAAAGGCAAAAACTCCCTTCTGCTATAAGTTTTTATACCCTTTTTTTTTGCCGCCTTAATTTCAGGATTATCCTCTTTTACCACAGCCGTATAAACTACCGCATCCGGATTTTTAATATTTTCCTCTTTTTGAGGAATAAAAACTTCTATACCCTCTTTGCGTAAAGAAGAAGTAAGAGAAGTTTCATATATATCGCTGCCGCTTACCCTGTATCCGTTTTGATGAAGATACCTGGCAATGGCACTAAGACCTATACCGCCTATTCCGACAAAATGAACGTTATGCATCTTTGCTGAACTCTTTTTTAAACTTATCCCTATATTTTATAACAAGTTCGTCTATTTTATCGTCAAAATCTGCAAAAAATACATCTTTGTAAACTTTTTCGTTATTTACATATTTTTCAAAAAACTTATCAAGACTAAGTCCTGCGAGCATTCCTATTACAAACATTGAAAACATCTCTTTTAATTTTTCATCATCAACAAGATATACCATATCATATCCAACCTCTTTAGCTTCATCAACGGCACCCTCATCCCAAAGCTCAAGCATATATTCAAACATTGCCCTCACAGCGGCCGCTTCTTCAGGGTTATTTACATCAAGAGTGGTTTTGCTTTCTATTTTTTTATTGATAATATCAAACGTCTCTTTTAATATTTCCCTAAAAACCTCATTAATCTGTTCCTCTTGATTTTGGTGAATCAACCTGTCAAGTTCTTCATATTTACTGACTAAACTCATAATAACTCCTTAATAATTTTTAACGCTTTTCTTGTTTTATCTTCATCATATACAAGGGCAATTCTAACATACCCCTCTCCCTGTCCTTTTCTTCCCATAAAACGCCCGGGCATTACCTTAACCCCTCTTTTATACGCTTTTTTTGTAAATTCCAAATCATCCCCTACTTCAAGCCATATGTAAAATGTGGCTTTTGGAGGTTTAATACCTAAAATTTCTTTTGCTATTTCAAAATTTTTTTTATATTTTTCCCTAAAAGGCTTAACATGTTCATCATCGTCCCAGGCAACAGCCGCCGCATATTGTAAAGGAAGAGGAGAAGCACATCCTACATACGTTCTAAACTGTAAATATTTTTTAAGTATTTTACTATCGCCTGCTATATACCCGCTTCTAAGCCCGGGGGCAGAGCTTCTTTTTGAGATAGAATTTATGGCTAAAACATTTTTGAAATTTTTATTCCCCACATTTAATGCGGCTTCTAAAATACTAGGAGGTTTTTCCTCAAAATAGAGCTCGCTGTAACATTCATCGCTCAAAATCACCGCATTTTTCTTTAAGGCGTATTCCACCCACTCGCTTAATTCATCCAAATCCATAACACTGGCCGTAGGATTATTAGGAGAATTTAAAATAATAAAATCTTCATCCCCATCAAGCTGAGAAAGAGCATTTTTAAAACCGTTTTCTTTTATTAAAGGCATATAGTTTATTTTACTTCCAGCCGCAATCGCCGCACCTTCGTAAATCTGATAAAAAGGATTGGGAAAAGCGGTTTTTTTGGGTTTTAAAAAAAGAGGAAAATTAAATAAAAGCTCCCTGGTACCAAAAGACGGCAAAAGCTCGTCTTTTTTAAGTTCAATTCCGTATCTTCTTTTTACAAATTTTCTTTGGGCCTCTTTTAAAACCTCTTCTCCCGCCGTTTTTGGATATTTATTTAAAAGTTTAGCATTTTGACACAGTGTATCTTGAATAAATTTAGGGGTTTCAAACTGAGGCTCTCCTATAGTCAAAGAAATAACCTCATCGGGATGAGGTATGTTTTGCAAAAGCTCGTTTAATTTCTCAAAAGGATATTTTTCAAACATTATTCACTCCGCAAGAGCAAGTTCTATTTTAAATCCGCTTTGAGAGAGAACTTTTACTTTTATTTTCTGTCCTTCTTCAAAATCATCCGGTCTTTTTCCGTTAAGTTTACTTACATGTAAAAGCCCTTCCACATCCGGGGCAATTTCTACAAACATTCCAAAAGGCACTATTCTTTTAATAGTCCCTTCTATTATTTCGCCCACTTTAAATTCAGGGATTTTAGGGGTATCGTCTTTACAAATAACATTTAAAATATAATCTTTTGCCGCATGCATATCGTCATAATTTTCACCGTATATCTTAACTTTTCCGGTTTCCCTGTCGAGGTCTATTGTAATCCCGAATTTGGCGATAATTTCTTTTACGGTTTTTCCCGCCGTTCCTATAATATCTATAATTTTATCAGGTTCGACTTTAAAGCTGACGCTTTTTGGAAGAACCTCTTCGTTATATTTTATTTCTTTCGCCGCTTTTTCCATCAGTTCAAGTATAAACGCCCTGGCATCCCTTGCCTGATATAAAGCCTCTTTTAAAATCTCAAGACTGATTCCGCCAAGTTTTATATCCATCTGCATAGCGGTAATTCCATCAAACGTTCCGGCAACTTTAAAATCCATATCCCCGTCATGGTCTTCAAGCCCCATAATATCCGTTAAAATAGCGTATTTATCACCTTCGCTCACAAGTCCCATAGCAATTCCCGCCGCAAGTTTAAGAAGCGGTACCTTTGCCGCTTTTAAAGCAAGTGACGAAGCACAGACGGTGGCCATGGAACTACTTCCGTTACTTTCAAGAATTTCGCTAACCACCCTTACCGTTTCATCAAATTCAGGGTCTAAAAGAGGTTCTATCGCCCGTTTGGCAAGATTTCCGTGTCCTAGCTCACGTCTGCTAGGAGGTCCTAGTCTTACCGCTTCACCTACGGCAAACGCAGGGAAGTTATAATGAAGCATAAATTTTTCAAGTTTTTCTTCTTTATCCGTCAAGTTCGCATAAACCTGAGCATCCATATCTCCGCCTCTTGTAGCTACGGCCAGAGCCTGGGTTTGCCCTCTTGTAAACAGACAGCTTCCGTGAGCTCTTGGTAAAACGTTTGTTTCAATGGTAATTGGTCTTATTTCGTCCAGTTTTCTGCCATCGGCTCTTATTCCCTCATACAAAATCATACCTCTTACAATTTCCCTTTTTACCTCTTTAACCGCTTTTAAAATAGCCTCAAAATTTTCTTCTTCTTCCAAAGCCTTGGCAATTTTTCTGGCAAACTGTTTTAAAAGATAGTCTCTTTCGCTTTTACTTAAATGCTTAATAATTTCTCTTAGCTCATCGGCATATTTTTCTTTTATCAGTTTAATATAAGGCGTTAAATCAACTTCTTTTCTCTCTTCAAATTCAATCTTAGGTTTTACGAAACTTTGAAGAGCTTCTTCATAAACCTTGGCTCCTTCTTTTATCTTTTCCTGAGCCTGTTTTAAAATTTCAACCAGTTCATCTTCCACTATTTCATTAATACGGTATTTTACAACCGTATTTTCTATAGGGGCACCATCAAGCATTACATCTTCAACAGGAATAATTTCAATTTCTTCTTGCCCCTGGGATGCGTATTCAATCATTAACAGTTCATCCTTCGTACCGGTTACAAAAAGATTAAAATCGCCTTTTTCAAGTTCAGATAACGTAGGATTGAATATTATTTTTCCGTCTATTCTTGTAACTCTTATTCCATGAACCATTTTAGCAAAAGGAAGACTGCTCATATACATACAAGCGGCAGCCGCGTTCATTGCTGCAACCTGCAAATCGCTATCCTCATCAGCGCTTAAAGCCATTATAGTAATAATAGTATCATATCCGTACTCTCTTGGAAAAAGAGGTCTTAAACTCCTATCTACTATTCTAGCCGTTAATGTTTCGAAATCTCCGGGTTTTTGTTCTCTTTTTACAAATCCGGCAGGAATCTTTCCTACCGCATACGCCCTTTCAACATACTGAACAGCCAAAGGAACAAAGTCCTCTTCAATAACTTCATCTGGATTATACGTAAGAGTGGCAAGCATTACGGTATTCCCCTCCTGCCACCAAATGGAACTGTCAGCCTGTCTGGCCACTTTATTTAAAACAAGTTTTTGTTCTTTCCCGTTTATTTTTATATCTACTTCACAACTCATTTATACTCCTTAAAATAAAAATCTGTAGAAACATAATCTTCTATTACCTTAACAAAAAAAGTATTATCCACTATCTTTTCAACCATTTCGGCTGTTTCTTTAGCAATTACGGGTATAGCTACGTTTATAGACGCTACTTTTTTATTAATGCAACTTTTAACGGCGCATAAAAGGGTAAGTCCCGTACTCGCACCCTCATCCACCAGTAAAACATTTCTATCTTCAAGTGAAATTATACCCTCTCCCGCCCTGATTTGGTGTATATCTTCTAAAATTTTCTCTTCATAAACCCTTTGTATCTCTCCAAAAAGATAATCGTCCGTAATTTCAAAACTCTCTATAAGTTCCTGAATCAAAATATAATCCCTCGTTTCGCTTATGGCTGCAAGAGAAGTATCTTTATTAATAGGGGATTTCACCTCTTCTATAAAAAGAAAATCACCCTCAAGCATTCCGTTTCTAAGAGCTATTTCCCTTGCGTAAAAAACTCCTCTTTTACTAACTGAAAGAACAACGCAGTCCCTTATAATATCTTTATCTATAACGTCTAAAAGTCTATTTAAAGCTTCTTCCCTTGTTTCAAAAATCATACTCACACCCTAAATTTTTTTAAAAATTCACCGGGATACTGTTTTAATATTTCATCTTCACTGAAAGTAAACTTAAAATTATTCACATAATCCCTCAAGACCCCATAAGCCCAGTTTATTCTAGCCATTTCTTCATCATCTCCGCCTTTATCGGAATGAAATTTTTTAGCTTTTTGCCTGTATTTTACATTTATATCTTTCATACTGCTTAAAGGAGGGACTTCCAATATTCTGCAGGCTTCTTTAATTTCATCTATTTTAGAAACGATGTCGCACCTCCGCTTATAATCGTTTTTAAATCGTTATCTTTAAATTTAACACCTATTCCAAAAAAGAAACTTCTAGCTTCAGAATTTAAAATATTGTCAACCCCGGCTAAAAATTCCAGATGTTTTAAATATAAATATCTGGCTTTAAAATTCATATGCGGATTATCTCCCCTTACATCGTTTTCACTGTTAAAATCATAAATTTCGGCACTTAATTTCACCCTGTCTTTATCGGCAAAATAATCAACTCCGACTCCTCCGGTACTTTCTATAATACCTCCTCTTATTAAAAAGTTGTCGTATCTTTTTCCTATCTGGGCGTTTAGATATGTTTTTGAAGAATCGTCATCAGGATTTTTTTTATTTGAATAATCCTTTCTTGAGGTAAATCCTAAAATATAATATTTTGTAGGATTAGGCAAATAAGCTATATTGGCGTTGGTTACAAAATCGCTATCCTTGCTTAAAAAATAACTGTTTATATCAACCATAATCTGAGATTTTTGCGCATTTGATAAAAACTGGTCTATTTTTTTGAAACTTTCGCTTCCATTGCCAAAAAATTCACCCGCTTTAGTCAGTGCTAGAGAAATTTTTTCTTTATTTTTTTCAAGAACTTCATTAGCGTTTTTTCCTACTTTAACATACTCATTTATAAGTTCGGGGGTTTTTTTATCCAATACCTCAGCCAGATGGTTTACTCTTTTTAAAATCTCAGGAAGCTTTGATTTTAAAGAATCCCCGGCTTCCTTATAAGAATTTATCAATTTATTTGCATTATCAAAGACTTTAGGCAGTTTCTTGCCCGCTTCTTTATATTCAACCAATAATTCATTTGCGTTTTTTAAAATTTCGGGCAGTTTTGCATCCGTTTTTGCCAAAATGGAATTTAACTTAACACTGGCTTCTTTTAAATTATTCATAACTTCTTTAATCTTATTTTTATCCAAAGCAGAATTTACTTTTTTAATAACATTTCTTATATCGTTTACAGCCAAATTGACATTATTCATAATTTCATCCAAAGAAGCGGTTTTTAAATAAGAATCAATCGTATCTCCAGGCGAATAATATTCAAAAGAATCTGAAGGGATTATTTTTAAAAATTTTCCTCCAAGCATATTGTCCTGAGCAATAGTAACTTTCGAACCAACCGGTATTTTTACGTCTTTTTTAATTATTAAGGTAAGCTTAACCCCTTTGCTTGAAAGATTCATTTTATCAACTATACCTATATCCACCCCTCTTAGCTTTACCTTTGATTTTTTAGTTATGCCGCTTGCGTCTGCGACTATAGCATAAAGAGTATAACCTTTATGCTTTATCGTTTCCAAAGATTTTATCTGAAACGTTAGAAAAAAAAGGGATATCAACCCAAGCAATACAAATATTCCCACTTTAATTTCCGTTTTCATTCTTTCCCTTTAATTTGAAATAACTGTTGAACTCCTCCTAGAGGATAAAGATTTATCATAAAATTTACTGTATAATCATCCCTGTATGAAATACCGCTTTCTTTTAATACAGGGTTTCTTGTTTTCTTTATGTTTAAATCATATTGCCAACATTTTTTATTAAGCCTTACCCCAAGTAAAAAATATTTTACATATTTATTTAACATATCATAATTATACTCAAAATACAGCTTTTTATAGTTTATTTTTTTCTCCGCCCTGAAAATATAGTTCCTAGCTGCTTCTGTTATATCCGTTTGAGCCTGATACAGATTGGACAGCTTAAAATAATACTCTCCTATATTCGTAGAAGCTTCGACATAATTATAAACCACTTTATATAAATCCCAAGAGTATTTTAACGTATCTTTTAGAGTAAGTCCCTCTTTTAGCACCGTAATGTCATTATATAAATCGGTTTTTTTCTTTACATCCAAATCGTAACTCTGTTTTAAAGTATGCTCTATATAAAAATCTGGATTTTCAAAAATTTCAAAAACCCCCATTTCTATATTGTTATTAACTTTCGTATATCGTAAATATTTTTGAGTATCCGAAATTTTAGAAATATTTTTAATATTTAAGATAATATAAGGGTCTATGGAATGAAAATAAGAATTTGTCTTTTTAGCAAGGGATGTAAAAAATTTTATACTGCTGTAAGACTGAAAAAAATATTCGGGGGAATTAAAATATGTATTTGCGGAAATATAGTTTATAGTCTGAGTAAGTTTTAATTTTAAATAATCATCAAAAAACCTAAAATTTAAACTTAAAGGCGCTAAAATATTAAAAAGATAATATTTTTGGGCGCTTTTAGAATAATAATTATAAAAATTAATATCAAACGAATTTAATAAAAATCCGAAATCTTCTTTTTCAAATTTATGAAAATTAAACTGTGGAAGAATCTGCAGCGTATCGTCGTTTGACTTTTTAGTCGTATCTATAAAATACTTGGCATACAATCCGAAAATATAATCGTTATTTATATTTTTTATATAATTTATTTTGGAAGTGATAAGTTTATCCACCAGATAAGAGGTATCAAAAGCGTAATTATAAGCATTTAAATAAAAATAATCGACATCCTTAGCATACTTCAAACTAACATATAATTCGTCATCTTCAAACACCCTGCTTCTTTTATATAAAACGGAATATCCGTAGTGATTGGTATATGCCAAATCGTTTTCTTCAACATATTCGGACTTATCCTTAAACCCTCCAAATTCTATTTCACCATAAGAATAAGGAGAATCTACAAATCTCAATTTATTATAAATCCCATATCCCCTAAGAGTCCTTATAGTAGGTGTTATTTCAAAATCCGCCTTCTCTCCCAAAACAAAATAGACAGGCTGAGAGTATAAAAACCCTTCTTTATTGGATATCCCAAATACAGGTTTTAAAAGACCGCTTCTTCTGCGTTTATCAAAAGAAGTATAATAAAAAGGCATATATAAAACGGGGGTTTGGTTAAGATAAAGAATTATATTATAAAGCTTTAAAGACTTTTTCTTCTTATTATAAAAAGCCTTTTTTGAAAGTAAAAACCAATCAGGATTTTCAACACAACAGCTTGAAAATTGAATGTCTTTTAAAGCAAAAACGCCCTTTTTTAATTTTCCCTCTTTACTTTTAAACCAAACATCGCTTTTAGAATCATATAAAAACAATTCTTTAAACTCAAAATGCTCTTTTGAAAAAATTTCTATTTTATCGGCAAGTATTTTTTCATCATTATAAAAAATCACCACATCTTTTTTTAAAACGGCTTTTTTATTGTCAATTATTACGCCCTCTTTGGCCTGAATAAATATACCTTTATAAACAATCACAGGATTTTTAATTATAATGGTATTATTTATCTCTTTTACTTCAGCCCCGTAAATATTGACATCTGAAAACAAAAAAGAGAATAAAACAAAAAAAAGACTAATTATCCTCAATAACAACACATCTCCCTACTATATCATGAATTGCCCTGTTTAAGGGGTCTACCACGGCATAAAGCATTCCGAGATAAAAAAACATCTCATCAAAATTTCTCATTATACTTCTTATTAAAGAATTGATAACAGATGGATTGTCAAAAGTGTTTTCATCCACCACTCTTATTTTTACAATCATCTTGCCAACCGTTTTACCGTATAAAAAAACAAAAATCCAATGATAAAGAGTATAAGCCAAAAAAATATATACAAAAAGTTTATCTACTAAAATTATTGCCTCTTCATACGTTTTAGCAGACGAAAAAAGGTCCCAAAAAGATAAAACTACTAAAAAAGAGATTAAAAAATCGTCTATACTCATCGCAATTACTCTTTTTATTAAAGAAGCGGGCTTAAGCCCTTCTCTTTCAATCTTATTTAGAATTTCTTCGCTCTTCACTCTTATCCTCTTTTGGCAATTGCCTGATACGCTATATCTTTTCTATATTTTTTTCCGTCAAAATGAACTTTATCCACAATTTTATAAGCTTCGTCTCTGGCTTTTTCAACATCTTTTCCAAACCCGACACAAACAAGCACCCTTCCGCCTGTGGCCATAAGTTTCCCCTCAATTTTTTTAACGCCGGCATACGCTATATATCCGTTGCAATCACTTAAATCGTCCACTTTTATCTCCGCAGGTTCACTGCTGCCGTACGGATAGTTTTTAGAAGCGCAAACCACTCCCACAGCCACCATATCTTTAATTTTAACGTCTATCTTGTCAAGCTGTTTTGTAGCAGCGTTTTTTAACATATCATAAACGCTGCTGTCAATAAGAGCCATAAGCTCTTCGCATTCAGGGTCTCCGAATCTGACGTTATATTCAAGTACATACGGTTCATTATCTACAATCATAAGCCCTATAAACAATACCCCCTCAAACGGAGCCCCTTCTTCGCGCATACCATTAAGGGTCGGTTTTATAATTCTTCTCTTTACTTTTTCATAAAGTTCCGGCGTAGCAAGAGGTGTTGGCGCATATGCACCCATACCTCCCGTATTTGGGCCTTTATCTCCGTCAAGTAGTCTTTTGTGGTCTTGAGCCGCCGGAAGCAAAACAAAATCCTCCCCATCACAGATAGCAAACATACTAAGCTCATATCCGTCTAAAAATTCTTCCACTATTACTTTTTTACCGGCATCCCCAAAAGCCTTTCCGCTGAGCATATCCTCAACCGTTTTTTTAGCTTCGTCTTTACTTTCGGCAATTATAACGCCTTTTCCGGCACAAAGCCCGTCGGCTTTTACTACTATTGGAAGTTTATCCATAGAATCTATAAAGTCAAAAGCTTCCTCTTTATTATCCGTTTCGATATATCTGGCAGTCGGAATATTATATTTTTTTAAAAAATTTTTCATATAAACTTTACTTCCTTCAAGCTGGGCGGCTTTGGAAGAAGGTCCGAAAATTGTAAGTCCGTGTTTTTTAAATACGTCCACTATTCCTTTTACCAAAGGGTCTTCCGGCCCTACGACTGTAAGGTCGATTTTATTCTCTTTTGCCCATTTGGCAAGTTCTTCAAAATCGTTAATATCTATATTAGTGGCAAACTCTTCAGTAGCGCCGTTTCCGGGGGCATAAAAAATTTCCGCTTCGTCTTTCATAAAATATCCGATACTGTACTCTCTTCCACCGCTTCCGATTATTAAAACTTTTTTCTTCATTTTACGCCTTTTTTACGAAATTATATCAAATTATGTTTTTAAACTAACCCCCGTTACAATAGCGTAAATCCAAGGCCAAATCAAAATAAGTATAATTAAAACGGCTATTATCACATAAGTTATTTTTGGTTTCGCCCTTTTTTTCATACATTCGATATCCGTATTAAACTCCCCGCAGTAATCTATATCCCTGCCGAGTTTATTAAGATAAAGAAAATAGTAACAAAAGCCGCTGAGTAAAGAATTGGTAAAAATAATAACAGCCAATACCAATAGAGGATGAAGCTTAGCATAAGCCATAAGATAACCAACCATCAAAGAAACCACCAATACCGCCATAGCCTCTATAGCCATTCTTCTGTACAGAAGATAAAACCACCCGAAAATAAAAGCCCATAGGTTAAATTTAGGTTTGCATTTTCCAAGCCCGTTATCCTGCATAATCTCATTGAAAATTTTTTCATCTTTAGCCGAAAGGTTATAATAGCTCTCCTTTAATATTTTCATAAATTTTTCTTTCATGCTCTTCCCTTAATAAACGTCTTATAATAATCCCACAATGCCAGTAAAAGAGAACCTATAACAGGGGAAAACAATAAAGATATAATCAAAAACACCCAATGGTTGTATCCAAGCCTGTAAGCGAGATAGGCCACCACAACCGATAATACAATTACGTTTATCAAAAACATTAAGCTCATTTAAGCCCTTTTTTAGTTAAAATTATATTTAAAAAAGGCTGATTATGAAAATAAAAGTGCCAAAAAGCTTTGATTTAAACGTTAAAAATTCCGAAAGCGTTGCAAGAATAGCCGCTTCTGCAAAAAACGGGGGAGTTGAAGCCGCTTTAATGATACCAAAACACAAACCCATTTTTGACAAACTTCACCTGGCTTACAATTTAAAAAGGGCAAATGAAGAAAACTTTAACCTTTTTGTAGCGATTGAAGGAATACATGAAGGTAAACTTAGCGAAATCTCTATTCTTAAAAATAAAGGCGCAAGCGCTATTTTTATAAATTCGGATGAAGATATGAATCTGATAAAAAGAGTTTTCGAATATGCCGAATTTCTAGACATTCCGGTTTTTGTGGACTGTAACAACAAATCTTTAAGCCAAGGGGTTATGAACGACAGCGAAATAGCATACCATATGGGAGTTAGCGGAATTCCAAGTTATGCCGAAAGTATAGAAGTAGCAAAAATTTTAGAACTGACCAATCACTTTAAGGCAAAAGTGGTGTTTCAAAGTATTACGACAAAAGAATCCCTGGAAATCCTAAAAAACAGACCCTCTCACACTTATATTGATGTGTGTATAGACAATTTATATTTTACCGATGAGAATTTACAAAATTTCAATACCCTTTTTAAAACGTTTCCGCCTTTAAGAAGCGAGGAAGATAAAGAAGCTCTGCTTAACGCATGTAAAAACGAAGAAATTGATTTCATATCTTCCAATCATATAGCAACAAACCAAAAAGACATACCGTTTGAAGAAGCGGATTTTGGAATCAGCAAACTCGATATATTTACACAGTTAGCTTATTCACTGCCTCTTCCTGCAGAAACGGTAACAAAACTGGTATCTACAAATCCGGCAAAACTTTTTAATATACAAATTAAAGAATTTGTAGAACTAGAAAAGGGAGAATTTAAAGTAAATACCGAAACTTTTGCCAGTAAAGGAAAAAACTGTCCTTATTCTTTATTAAAAAGAAAAATCATTTAGCCTACTCAAATCAATCTTCTTAAACCCACTTTATTTACTTTTCTTTTTTTTTCTGATATAATTAATTTAATATTAAGAGAAGTAAAAGGAGTTTTTTATGAAATATTATGAACCGCTTGGAGATGGAAAAATAAAATGTCTTCTTTGCCGCCACCACTGCGTACTTAAAGATGGACAAGTAGGCATTTGTGGCGTCAATATGAATAAAAACGGAGAACTTGTAAACCTTGTTTACGGACATCCTTCAAGCATAAACGTAGACCCTATAGAAAAAAAACCTCTGTTTCATTTCATACCTGGAAGTGATGTTTTATCGTTTGGGACTGTAGGATGTAATTTTAAATGTCCGTTTTGCCAAAACTGGCAAATAGCCCATACAAACAAAGTAAACGATTCCATTTATGTAAGTCCGGAACAAATGGTAAATCTGGCTTTACAATACAACTGTAAATCAATAGCCTATACGTACAACGAACCTAGTATTTTTTACCCTTATGCCAGAGATGTTGGAGTATTAGCAAAAGAAAAAGGAGTTAAAAACGTTTTTGTTACAAACGGATTTGAAAGCGTTTATGAAATAGAAGATATGAAAAACTGGGTTGATGCCTGTAATGTTGATTTAAAAAGCTTTAAACCCGAATATTATAAAAAAGTCTTAAAAGGAAAACTTGAAGATGTTTTAGATACCATTCAAAGACTGCATAACGTTGGAATCTGGCAGGAAATTACGACTCTTATAGTACCCGGAGATAACGACAGTGAAGAAGAATTAACTCAAATAGCAGAATTTATAGCCGGAGTCGGAAAAGAGATTCCATGGCATATTACAAGATTCCATCCCGATTATAAAGTAACGGATAAACCCCCAACTCCTATGGAAACAATGCTAAAAGCATACGAAATAGGAAAAAAAGCCGGGTTAAAATATGTTTATTTAGGAAACGTAGCAACTCCTGTAGTTACGAAATGCCCTAAATGCGGAGAGGATTTAATAATAAGAAGCATTTACAGAGTAGAAAAAAATATTTTAAAAATAGAAGAAGACGGCACAGGCCGCTGCCCTAAATGCGGCGAAATTATAGAAGGAGTATGGAAATGAGAAAAGCAGTGGTAAAAGAATGGTACGGAGGCAGTTGTGAAGCCGTTGAAAACTATATAGCCCATTTTAATAAAATAATTGACGAAAACGTGGATGTTCAAAAAGCCGCGGAAATTTTTTCTTTAAAACCAAAAGCTATTATCGTTCCTCACGCAGGATGGGTGTATAGTGGATTTACGGCAAATTTTGCATACAGAATTGCCTCAAACACAAAACCAAAAAGAGTAGTGGTTATAGGACCGAGTCACAGGTTTCCATTTAAAGGAATTTCAACTACTTTAGAAGATGTTTATGAAACACCATGCGGTTTTTTGCCGATAGACACTAAATTTGCAACCGAATTAATGGAAAAATTCGGTGTCCAAAATTTAGAAATGGTACACCAGGAACACTCTACAGAAGTTCAGATGCCTTTTATTTATCATTATTTTGGAGAAATTCCGGTAGTAGAGCTTGTATATGGGGATTATGAGCCCGAAAAATTAAAAGATATAATCGAATATGCTATTGAAGAAGGTTCTTTAGTGGTGATTTCCACAGATTTAAGCCACTATTACGATTTAAAAACGGCAAACGCTTTGGATTATAACTGTCTTGAAGCGGTGCAAAATCTTGATTTGACATATCTTGAAAAATGCGAAGCATGCGGAAAAATCGGCGTAGCCGGAATGATTATAGCCGCTAGGGAAATGGGGCTTACTCCGTTTATAGTAGATTACAGAACCAGTGCCGACGTAAGCGGAGATGAGTCAAACGTAGTAGGATATATGAGCGCCGTTTTTATATAATCAAATTTTATGATATAATTACAACTACTCCAAAGCGGGAGGTGTCATATGCCAAGAGGAAAATTCAGACTTAAGAGAAAAAGAAGAAGAGTTTTATACTCTAAATAATTTTTTCTCTTTTTTTCTCCCTTTGGAAAAATAAAGGTTTTAAATTATGATTTCTTTTAAAAATTCTTCATTTATAGTACCGATTGATTACAAAATATCTTCAATAGTAAAACTTCTTGAAAATTTTAATATTCCTATAACAGACATAGAAAAACAGGACTCTTACATAATAAAAACAGACATTTCCACTCTTCCAAACGAAAAAGAGGTACTAAAAATAATGCAAAGAGCACTAAACGGGGATATTCCTGTTTTTTGCAAACTTTATCATCTCTCCCTTGAAGGGTTAAAACTAAGAGAGATAAATTTAACCAGAGCCCTGCTGAAATACCAAAAACAGCTGCTTTTTGAATTTGAAGAAGCCGCTATTATAGAAACTTTTATAAAACATCCAAAACTAACAGCTCTTATTATAAAATATTTTAAAGACAAATTTTCAAAAAAAGATTTATCAAAAGAAGCGGTTATTGAAGAAAAATTAAAAGAGATAACCGATTCTAAAGAACATAAAATTTTTGATTTTTTATATATTGTAGTAAAAAATATCGTCAGAACCAACTATTTCTTAAATAAAGAAACCATATCTTTTAAAATACACACCCAAAACTTTAAAAACATTCTGTTTGGAATTCAGCCTAATATAGAGATGTTCGTATATCATAATGATTTTAACGGCATTCATTTAAGAATGAGCAAAATAAGCAGAGGCGGTATAAGATATTCAAACAGGGACGATTTCAGGGAAGAAATTAAAGATTTAATGAAAACCCAGGCTATAAAAAACGCTTTTATTATTCCTGACGGGGCAAAAGGCGGATTTATAATTTCAAAAGAAAGCCCCGACATCAAACATTATTATTCTCTTTTTATAGACGCTCTTTTAGATTTAATAGATATCCCCGATGTTGATATAGTAAAATACGACGATAAAGACTTCTACTTCGTAGTGGCCGCCGATAAGGGAACCGCCCTTTTAAGCGATACGGCAAATGAAATAGCGATAAAACGGGGATATTTTTTAAAAGACGCGTTTGCCAGCGGGGGTAAAAACGGATATTCTCATAAAGAGCTCGGTATTACGGCCAAAGGGGCTATTAAAAGCGCTTACAGGTTTTTTCTTGAGAAAAACAAAAATATATACAAAGATAAACTAAGCGTAGTCGGTGTGGGAAGCATGAGAGGGGACGTATTCGGAAACGGAATGCTTATTAATAAAAATTTCCTTTTAATAGCGGCAATAAGTCATAATGAAATTTTTATAGACCCTAACCCGGACCCTAAAACAGCTTATGAAGAAAGAAAAAGACTGTTTGAAAATTCACTTAACTGGGCATATTACGATAAAAATAAAATAAGCAAAGGCGGGGGTGTATTTAAAAGAAGCGATAAAAAAATAAAACTCTCACCCGAAATTAAAAAACTTATTCAAACGTCTAAAAATTATCTCTCAGGAGAAGAGTTGGCAAAAGAACTTTTAAAACTTCCCGTAGATATGCTCTATTTTGGAGGAATAGGAACATATATAAAAGCAAGCGACGAATTAAACATTCATATAAGCGATAAACAAAACGAAAATATAAGAGTAAATGCAAATGAAATCAAAGCTTTTTGCATATGTGAGGGGGCAAATCTCGCTTTAACGATGAAAGGAAGATATGAATACGCCCTAAACGGAGGAAAAATCAACCTTGACGCAATAGACAACAGTGCGGGAGTTAATATAAGCGATTACGAAGTAAACATGAAAATAATTTTAAATACCCTTGTTGATAATAAAAAAATTACAGAAAAAGAAAAAATTAAAACATTAAAAGAACTTACAGACGACGTAATACAAAAAGTTCTTGAAAATAATTACGCCCATTCGCTTATCATAACCCTTGATTCAAAAAACGTATATAAAGAAAAACTTATTAAAATATTGGAAATTTTGGAAAAAACGGATTATTTTAAAAGATACTACTATAACCTGCCTAAAAATTCAGAAATAGAAACAATTTATAAAGATTCAGAACTTATAAGACCCGTAGCGGCGGTTATAATGCTTTACTCAAAAATTTTCTTAAAAAAATACATTCTTCAAAATCTACATGAAGATGAGTTTTTTAATAAATTCCTTTACGAATATTTTCCAAAAAAATTTTTAATCTACAACGTGGATACTCATCCTCTTAAACAGGAAATAATAGCAACTCAAATAACAAATGAAATCATTAATACTCTTGGAATAGGTTTCTTAGCCGATTTTCACCAAAAATCGTTTAAATATAAAATTATCGCATCTTTAATTGTGCAGGAACTTATAGAATCAAAAAAACTGTTTGAAGAAATAAAAGAGTTAGATTTTAAGATACCGGCAAACAAACAGTACGAACTCTTAAGCGATATCCAGGAAACAATTAAATTCGCAACAAGATGGCTGGTTAAATCCATAGAAAACTCAAATATAAATCCGTTTGTATTTTTAGTGTATAAATCCGAACTTAATGAAATAATAGAAAAAATAGACCTAAATAATTACAAAAAACTAAAAACATATCTCAAATTTTTACCCGCCATTTTACATCTGAGACATAAAAATTACTCTTTAAAAACCATTTTCAAACTTTTTAAAATTATAATCTCAAAATTTAAAATTAATATGCTGTTAAAAGAAATAAATTCTTTCAAACCTACAACAAAACTTCAAAAATCCTTAAAAGAAGAAGCTGAAGAAATGATAGAATATTTTGTAATAAATCTCGCAAAAGAAATTTTGTATTCAAAACATTTCAATGAAGAAAATATAACAAAATCGTTTAATAATTTTATCAAACAAAAGGAAGAAAAATATGAAGATATTATTAACGAAATAAAAAGACCTAAAAAAGACCTTTTAGAAATACTTCATATTTCAAATTCCCTTATACTCCAGCTTTTAAAGTGATTTGATTATTCTACTAGCAAGGGCCATATCAATATCGCCTCTTTGTTTTAGCCTTTTCATAATTTCCCCCATATTTTTACCGCCTATTTCGTCGATTATTTCTTTAATGATTTTAGTCGTTTCCTCTTCGCTAAGCATTTTAGGAAGAAAACTTTCATAAATTTCAAGTTCTTTTTTAGCCTCTTCCATTCCCGCTTCAATTGATTCTTTTGCCATTTTTGCAAGTTTTTTAGCAGCTTCTTGAATATGTTTTTCGGTTACTTCCTCACCTTTTTCTTTTGCGATTTTTTGAGCGGTATCTACCAACATCATTAAAGCGTTCGCTTTTGTTTTATCCTCTTTTTTAGCTTTCATCATCATTTTTTTAAGTTCAAGTATTGTCATTTTACCTCCTTTGTTTATTTTCCGACACAAAAACTGCCAAACATTTTATCAAGCATTTCATCATATTCAAAAGGTTTTGTAATTTCGCTTATGGCCTTTATGGCATCTTGAATCTGATAACTGAAAAGCTCCAGTTCGCCGGTAGATAAAAATTCCCTTGCTTCTTTTATTGCATTTAGTGCTTTCTCAACAGCAGATATCTGACGGGTTGATATTAAAATATGCTCATCCTCTCCACTGTAACTGTCAAGCAGTTCCTCAAGGGCTTTTATTAAAGGTTTTATATCGCTTTTAGCCGATATTTTTACTATTTTAAAATCTTTAAACTTATCAAGGTCTATTTTTATACCTTTATCGATTTTATTAATCGCCACTATAACGTCTTTATCTGCGTTTTTAATCAGCTCTAATATCTCTTCGTCTTCTTTGGTAAATTCGTTTGCGTCAAAAACTGCAATCACGATATCGGCTTCTTCCACGGCTTTTTTGCTTCTTTCAACCCCGATTTTTTCTATTTCATCCTTAGCAGCCCTGATACCCGCCGTATCTATTATTCTTATAAGATGAGAGCCTATTTGAATATCCTCTTCTATAGTATCTCTTGTAGTCCCGGCAATATCACTGACAATAGCTCTTTGTCTGTTTAAGAGAGCGTTTAAAATAGAACTTTTTCCTACATTGGGTTTTCCGACAATAGCGACTTTATATCCGCTAAGCATCCCCTCTCTTCTTTTTGAAACTTCAAGCGTATGGGATAAAACCTCTTCTACGGCATTTAATTTTTTTTCTATATCCCCTCCTAAACTCTCGGGTAAATCCTCTTCCGCATAATCGATAAAGACCTCGCTGTAAGCCATAATTTCTATAAGCTTTTCTCTAATCTCTTCAACAAATTTAGCCAAATCACCTTCTAACTGACGAGAAAGAAGCTTAGCCCCTTCGCGCGAACGTGTCTCTATAAGTTTGGCAATCGCCTCAGCCTGGGATGCGTCTATTTTTCCGTTTAAAAACGCTCGTTTGCTAAACTCTCCCGGAAGTGCCAACCTTACGTCGTGCTTTAATATCTCATCTAAAATCATACGGCTGACCACAACACCGCCGTGACATTGAAACTCGACAATATCTTCGCCCGTAAAAGAGTGAGGCGCTTTAAAATATATTACTATTGCAATATCGATAAGTTCGTTATTGGAATCGTAAATTTTGCAAAGTTTCGCTACTCTTGGCGGAAAATTGTCTTTTTTGGTTAATTTTTTTGCTATTTCAAAAGCCCTCTCTCCGCTCACTCTGACTATCGAAATAGCACCGACACCGTTAGGCGTCGCTATTGCCGCTATTGTCTCCATGTCTATCTCCGATTACAACGTATTTTTCACCGTTTTTTTCTCTAAGGGCAACATATTTCTGCGGAAACTCCTCTCTTAAAATCTCAAGGGCTAAAAACGCCAAAATTCCGTCAAAGGGTTTTGTTTTTCCGTATCCTCTCTGTTTTATTTTTTCTATAAAAGGAGCTAAAAACGTTCTTAACATCTCTTCTTGATTTTTTAAAAATTCGGCAATTTCAAGCCTTACCTTAAAACCGTACTTTTGATTTATCCAGTGATAAAGCATATGGTTTAAAGCGTTATATCTATACCCTTCTTTTCCTATTAAAAGAGCGGCGTCTTTACCGTCTATTTTAATAAACAGGGTTTCTTCATCAAATTTGGAAACCTCAAAACTGTCCACATCAAAACAGCTTTTTTCAAAAAGCTTTTTAATACCCTCTTTAATTTCAGGAATAACGTCGTCTATATCTCTTTGAATGTGCTCATCCACTTCTATAATAGCAGGTTTGGAAAAAAAACCGAAAATTCCTTTTGTGGGATGTTGAATAATTTTTGCGTTAATATCTTTTACAGAACAGTTTAATCTTTTTGCCGCTTCTAAATAAGCCTCGTCAAGGGTTTTAGCTTCTATTCTCATTTTTTGACCTTTGTCAAGGCTTTTTTACTTTCCATAAATTTATTTATAATCCATTGTTGAAGAATGGAAAGAATATTGTTAACCGTCCAATAAAGCACCAAACCTGCAGGGAAAGTAGCCATCATTACCGTAAATATCACAGGCAGGAACTTAAATATTTTCTCCTGCATAGGGTCTTGGAAATTGGTAGGGGTTAGTTTTTGATGGATATACATACTAACACCCATCAGTACCGGTAAAATAAAATAAGGGTCCATTTCGCTTAAGTCTTTAATCCATAGGAAATGAGCCCCTTTAAGTTCTATAGAATATAATAAAAGTTTGTAAATTCCGTAAAAGATAGGAATTTGAAGTAAAAGAGGCAGACATCCGCCAAGCGGATTAGCCCCATGTTCTTTATAAAGCTTCATCATATGCATCTGAAGTTTTTGAGGGTCTTTTTTGTATCTTTCCTGAATCTCTTTCATTTTAGGTGCGAGTTCTTTTAATTTGTACATACTCACCATTCCCTTGAAAGTAAGAGGGAAAAGCACAAGTCTCACAAGGACAACCAAGAGAATAATAGCCACACCCCAGTTACCTGAGATTTTATACAGATAATCAAGGACTAAAAAGAGGTTTCTTGCAAAAAACGTACCAACACCGTATTGAACGACATCAACAAGTCCCGGGTCTATACTTCTTAACGTATCTACATATTTAGGTCCTATATATCCTATTAAAGAAATATTATCTGTTGATTCTATAAAAGTAACCGGATTTTTTTCATCATCAGGAACAACCACCGCCTTTACAGGCTTTTTAGAAAAAAGAAGAGTAGTATAGTATCTGTCAAAACCGGCTACGACAATAGCGTTATTAATAGTTTCCGGTTCCGCATCCCCGTCTTCTATAATTTCAAGAGTATCGTCGCTTTTTTTAATAACAACCCCATGGATAGTCAGCTGGTCTATAGCAGCCGCCGGTCTGTATCCCTGAGAAATAAAATAATCAGCAGGTTTTGAGAGTTCTACTTTTACATCGTATCTGCCGCTAGGATAAAAAGTTATAATTTTTTTAAGAACAAGTTCTTTAAGATTTTGAGTTATTACAAGCTCTTTTTTTTCACCGTTTAAAACAATTTTTTTAGCACTCACCTCAACAGGAATGCTAAAAGCTTTTTTATTTAAATTCTCATTTTTAAATCTTACCTCTAAAGGTTTTGGCAGTTTAGGAGAAATAAGTTCTAAATGTTTTCCGTCTGTATTAAATTTGTTCTGTTTTAAAATATAACTGCTGATTCTTCCTAAAGAATCTATTTTTATTTCATAATTCTTAGCCTCTATAACAGCAACTGTCTTCGCCTCAAAAGACTTTTCATTTTTTGAAACAGATGTGTTTTCAGACTCCCTTTTTACTTTTACAGGGGCTTTATTGCTTATCTTTTCTGTTTTAGAAGCCGCCTCCATTTGAGGCTGCAATACGAAATAATCATATGCAAAGAAAAATATAAAAGATATGACAGTGGCTATTATAATTCTTCTTAAGTTATCTTGTCCGTTCATTCTCCGCCTTTATCACTATAAATTTGTCGTTTTTTGGAATTAACCAATATTTTATTTCAATTTTTTTTCCGTAACACGGATTTATTTTTTTAGATATCACAGGATAATCTATTCCTCCCCTAAAAAGCTGGTTACATTTTAAAATTCTCAAAACACTTTTTATAAACGCTTTAAAAAAATTTTCGTTTTCAAATTCCCACAGGGCATAACAGCTGCATGTAGGGTAATACCTGCAATTACTCCCTAGTGCCGGACTTATAAAATATTTATAAAATTTAACGAATTTTATCGCAAATTTTTTTAAAATCATTTTGCAAGTCTTCGAATTTTACCTGCGATATATCCTGTTTAGGAATAACGATAAAACTTCCCTCTTTTAAAAAATCTCTTGAGAGGTGTTTTATTCTTCTTTTTATTTTATTCCTTATTACAGCTTTTTTAGAAATTTTTTTAGATACAACCGCAGCTATTTTAAGTTCTTCTGAAGGAAGGAAAAAAAAGGTAAAAAATTTACTATAAACCTTTTTTCCTTTCTTGTAAAGATATTTTATTTCATTCGAGCTTAAACCGCTAATCTTTTTCTACCTTTAGCTCTTCTTCTTTTAAGCACTTTTCTACCGTTTTTAGTTTTAAGTCTTGCTCTAAATCCGTGAGTTCTTTTTCTTCTTATCTTGCTTGGCTGATAAGTTCTTTTCATTTATGTCTCCTTTAAAATTTTAGACGGAATTTTAGCAAAAAAATCAGTATAATCCTAATTTGCCGTCTTTTCTTCTGTAAATAACTCTTTTTTCTCCGCTTAAGTCTCTAAACACCATAAAATAAAGCCCCGAGTTTTTGAACTCTTCAATAGCTTCTTCAACACTTACAGGTTTTTCTATATCAAGAGGCATTTCAACTATTTCATCCTGAGTCTCTTCAACTATAAGCTCTTCTATTCTGTCTTTTTTATGATGGTCTATTTTTCTGTCATGATATCTTCTTAAAAGTTTTTCAAGTTTATCCTTAGCCTTATCCAAAGCCGTATACATATCTTTATCTCTGTAATGGACTACAGCTGTTCCTTTTTCAGGAATATTCATAATTATCTCAACGGTAAAAAAATCTCTTTTGTCTTTTTCAACTGCAACTACCGAGTGTATAATTCCAAGATTATATTTTTCCACTTCTTCGACCACTTTTGTAATATGGTCTTTCATAGCGTCTGTTAACGCGACTCCCCTTCCAACTATTGTAACATTCATAGGACTCCTTTAACTAAAATTAAACACTTCAATTATATACTATATATCAAGGTTTTTGAAGAGTAAGAGAGGTTTTTCTTAAATGAAAATGAGAATTTAGGCACTTAACCTCCGTAAAAACAAAAACAGAAAGATTACTTTCTCCAGTTTTTACAAAAATACCATCCTTATTTAACTCGTTTAAAAAAGTTTTTAAAATAATGTTTATTTCAAATCCGTCATACTCAAATTTAATTTTTTTAACAACTCCTTTTTCGTAATTATGATTTTTTAAAATAAAAACCGCATAATCATTTGCCGTTTTAAGAAGTAAATCGGCTTTTTGATTTAATAAAAAATAAGAGGAAAAATAGTTTGAAGTTCCTTTAAAAAACAGGCTAAGTCCTCCAAGACTCCCTATAACGGTCAAAAAAACCACCGCATAGAAAAGAAAAAAAGATTTTCTCAAAACACAGCTTTTTTTCTGCAAACGGTTTTATCTAACACCTTTTTACACATATTAAAAACAATTACTCCATTTTTAACATAAAAATCAAAAAAACTCAGATTATGAATAAGAAGCGTTTTATTTCCGTCTTTAAACTTCTCCCCAAGCCATGGATAATAATTGAAATAAAAACTTAAATTACCCTCTTCAAAAACCAAAGCCCATGCCCCGTTTACTAAAAAAAACTTTTCGTATATCCTCTCTTTGCCATGTGTTAAAGCTTCTATTTCCAATATGTCGTTTTGAGTGATATCGTTAAAAGCAACTTTTTTAATTTTAAATATTTTTATTTCATCAATATCTCCCTCCCCTTTTTTACCGGAAAAAACAATAACTTCGTGATTTTTTTCAAAAATTTCCTTCTCAAGCCCCCAGAATTCCGCTCTTTTTGATGCTATTTCTTTTACACTCTCAAAATCGCTAAAAGGCAAAAAAACCTTGTAAACGCTTCCGTTTTTTTCGGTAAGGTTTAAATCTATAAGACCCGAATATCCAAACGAGGTGTTGTTTATCTCCTCTTTCCACATGCCCCTTTTAACACAGACGTCTTCTTTTAAAAACTCAATCCCCGTATATCCGCTTTTATTAAAATCATTTTCCAATTTTTCAGACTCGATTTCTGAAGAGGTGATTTTTAAAACCGAGGTTGAATTTTTTATACGGTTTTTTAAATTCGCTTCTATTTTCATAAGGGCAAGTTCCATATCGCTCAAAGCCGAAGATATCTCTTTTGAATCAAAATAATCTTTATAAACATCGGTTAAAATTCCAAAAAACACAAAACTCAAAACACCGGCTATAACCATACTTAAAAGCATTTCGATTAATGTAAACGATTTCAATCTGAGTTTTCTAAACAAACAAAATCTCTCTTTTCAACCAAAACCCTTAAAAAAGAGACTTTACCTGTTTTTACTTCGTCAAATTCATAAGTTTCGTTATTTTCCGGGGAATAAAACGTTTTTTTAGATATGTTCGTCTCTTCATAAAATTTCACAAAAGAGTTTAACAAATCGTTATTAAAAACAGGGTCAAAAGCTGTTTTTATATGAAACTGAAGAAAAAAAGGAAAAGACGTTAGCGATATTCCAATAACAAGCATTGAGATAATAAGTTCTAAAAGAGTAAAGCCTTTAGATTTTTTTGGATTTTTCATAGGTTTTTACTATAGAATTTAAAATTTTACCCCTAACACCTTCTTCTTCCAATGTTTTTACACCTTCGGCGGTAGTGCCTTTTGGAGACATAACGCTGTTTTTAATATCGGGAAATGTTTCTTTAAGAGAAGCGAAACTTTTAAAAAGACCTTTTGTGAGTTTTTCGCTGACATCCCTTTTAAGCCCGGTATAAACGCCTCCGTCGCTTATGGCTTCGGCTATAATAGCCAAAAACGCAGGACCGCTTCCGATAATGGCAGTCGCCATATCTATTTCGTCGTCGTTGTTTACCCATACAACTTCACCGATTTTACTTAAAATTTTTTCACCTATCTCTTTTGCCTCTTCATCTCCGGTAACAGCGGTGGTTGAAGCTTTATATTTAGCGGCGATATTTGGCATAGCCCGAAGATAATATTTTGATTTTATATATTTTTGAAGCTCAAAAAGCGCTTTTCCAGCCAAAATGGAAATCAAAACATCGGCTTCCCCTTTTATTCTCATAGAAACTTCCTGCAGCGCATAAGGCTTTACGGCAAGTATTACGATTTTACCGCTGATATCGTAACCGTCTATAATATAATAAGGACATCCAAACTCTTTTGAAAAATTTTTTAATTTTTCCTCATCTCTTCCAACCACCTCAAATTCCACATCCCCTTTTAAACCTTCGGCTATAGCCCTTGCCATAGCCCCGTAACCTATAATGCTAATTTTCATTTTTTGCCTTTACAAAATTTTTTAAAGGTTCGGCAAGACCATAAGGACCTTTATCCAAAATTACCTGTCCCATTACTTTATCATCCATATTAAAAATTAAAGGGGCGGCAAAATTAACGGTGGATTCCAAAAAAGGCTCGTTTAAGGTGACTATGTTTAAAACAAGAAATTTTTTATTTTCGTCAAGTTTTAGTTTTTCGCTCTCTTCATCGCTTATTTCAAAATCGTAATCTCTAAGGGCAAAAGGGTCAATAAGGGTAAAATTTACGCGTTTACCTTTTAATTTATAAAAAATATCACTTACCTCTTCAAGTTCAAATTCTTTTTCATCTTCAAACCCCAAAACAGGAAGCACAACTTCAAATTTCATTATTATCATCCTTTATTAAAGATAGTTAGCCAAATTATAGCATAAAAAAACTTATAGATAATAAATTAATGACACTAACTAAATACGTTCAACAAGAGAGCAAATTTTTAAACATTTCATAAAAGCTAAAAAGTGCAAACCGCTACGCTTTAAGTGCATTTTTTAACGCTTTTATTACATTAAAATTTGCAATCGTTTCACTTTATTTAGTCAGTACCAAATTAATTTATTGTATAATTGCAACAAAAAAGGATTTTGTGTGAGAGAATATAATCCTAAAGAGTTTGAAAAATCGACTTATGAGAGATGGGAAAAAAATAAATTTTTTGAAGTTGACTATTCAAAACCTAAAAACTTCTGTATTATGATGCCCCCACCAAACGTTACGGGAAGCCTTCATATCGGACACGCTTTAACTTTTACCCTTCAAGATATTATAGTCAGATATAAAAGGATGGACGGATACGCCACCCTTTGGCAACCGGGGACCGACCACGCAGGGATAGCCACCCAAAACGTAGTGGAAAAACAGATTTTAGCCGAAGGCAAAACAAAAGAGGAAATAGGAAGAGAAGAATTCTTAAAAAGAGTATGGGAGTGGAAAGAATTCAGTGGCGGTACTATCACAAAACAGCTAAGACGCCTGGGTGCCTCTCCTGCTTGGAGTAGAGAGAGATTTACCATGGATGAAG
>JAMOSR010000108.1 GCA_027062985.1 Nautiliaceae bacterium | reverse complement strand
AATATGAATTACAGGAGGTATTTTTATTTTATCTTTTATTAAACTATACGCTCTTGGCATTCTAAAAATATCGATTTCTTTATAAAAAAGAGGTTTTTTTTCTAAAAATTCATTTACACTCATCATCAGCACAGACTCTGTTTCTTCCGCTTCTTTTTGCAAGATATAATCTCTCATCCGCTTTTTTCAAAAGCTCTTCTTTTGAGGAAACCTCTTTTCTCTCCGCAACACCTCCCGATACCGTTACGTTAATTCTGGTATTTTTATACATAAATTTTGTATTTTCAATAATCTGTCTGATTTTTTCCGCAAATTTGTAAGCACCTTTTTTATCAGTGTTAGGCAAAATGGCTACAAATTCTTCTCCCCCGAACCTTCCTATAAGGTCAATATCCCTGGCATACCTTTTAAAAAGAAGTCCCAGATTTTTCAGTATTGCATCACCCGCGTCATGACCGAACATATCGTTAATATTTTTAAAATGGTCTATATCAAAAAACACCACGGAATAATTTGTTTTATATCTTTTATAAAAACTCTCTTGTTTATTAAGTTCTTCTTCTATACCCTTTTTATTTGCTATTTTCGTTAAAAAGTCCGTTTTAACTTCTTTACTAAGCTCTTTTACTTTACTTTCAAGCATTTGAATTTTACGTTTCAGTTTTTCTATTTCCTCATCCTCTTTTTTCATCTCAGTCGCAAACTCATCAAGCTCCTTATCAAGAGAAATAGCTATATTTAAAAGTTTCTCTTTTATACTCTCAAAACCACCTTCTTCACGCCTCCAGTTTTGAAGCTCTATTTTTATATCTTTAATCTCTTTGCTCGAACCGTCCGTTTTTTGAAGAATTCTTAAAATTTTTATAGAAAGTCTCTCGGCTATCTGGTCTAAATCTTTTATTTTTTTTCTAAGTTCCTCTTTATCAAGTTTTATCCTCTTATCTGTTAAAAGTTTTAAATCCTGGGCAAAAGCTTTTGTAAGGATAATACTGGGGTCTTCTTTTAACTGCTTTTTTAAAGCCGCTACCTCATCATTCATAAAAGGAGCATAACTTGGCGTCAGGGAATATATAATACTGTCTATCAAGTGAGAAAAATCGGGGCCTTCTTCCATTTTTTTAATTAAAGCGTCAATAACCTCAAGAGCGTCTTCGCTTCTTATACCGGCAACAGCCGCTCCTTTTTTTACTATTCTGTCATCAAAACTGTCAAGAAAATCAAGCCACTCACTTCTTAACTTTTCCCATTCCTCCTTACCCATATAAGGTTTTAAAAAATCAAGATGTTTTACAGCAATTTTTTTTGACCTTACTATAGGCAATACGGCTATAACGTCAAGAGCTCTTTTAGTGTATAAAAAAAGTTGTTCAATACTTTCTTTTTCCTTGCTTATATCTTCCCTGTTTAAATAATTGATTAAAAAAATCACCAGCTCATCAAGATTTTTGATATTATAACTAGTCGCAATAGCCCTGTATTTTGCATCAAGCTTCGCAAGATATTTCGAAACTTTGTTACAATCATCGATTATCATTCTGTTTTGTCTGGCTATTTTACAAAAAATTTCCTCATACTCTTTAGGAGTAAATACATATCCCGTATTTTTAAAATAATTAAGCGCCTTTTTGGCTATATCTTTAATTGTCATAATAAGCCCCGTCCTTTGTAAGTTTTGCAAACAGTTTGTTTAAAGCGTTTATACTTGCTTTTTTATATGCCTCAAGCTTTATCTGGTCCGTCAAAATCGAATTGCTTTCTACTTTAAAATCATAACTTCCGTTAACCGAATAAATTCTAAGTCTTCCGTTTTTATCTGTTATTTCCGCTTTTATATTAACTTCCATTCTGTAAATAACCGGATAACCGTTTTCGTCGTAATAAATAGGCGTAAGAGAAGAAGAAGCCGAAATAATATCTATAACCGTCTTACAGTTATCATAACATAGATTTTTTCCTAAACTCGAATAAACAGCATCATTAATAGCGTCTTTTAAAAAAATAGTTTCCCTCGGATTTTCGGCGCTTATTTTAACTTTAGCTTTTATTTCGTTTCCCAAAATATTGTCTTGATATACACTGCTAGGCTTATATCCGCATCCCAGTAAAATAAAAAAAAAGAAAAAAAGAAATTTTTTCAGTGTTTATCCTTTTACGACAATATTTACTATTCTGCCTGGTACCACTATCTCTTTAACTATTTCTTTACCCTCGATATATTTACTCACGGCTCTTTTAGCGGATTCTAAAATTTCATCTTTAGAAGCGTCCGCCGCTACACTGATTTCAGCTCTTTTTTTACCGTTTACCTGCACTGGATAATTAATTTCGTCTTTTTTAAGAGCCTCTTCATCCACTTCTATTTCACCGAAATTATTTCTTTCAAAAAGCTCTTCACTGATTTCACTTGTAATATGAGGAATAATAGGCTCTAGTACGTTCATTAATACCCAATACCCTTCCGTATAAACGTCTTTATTGTCTATTTTATTAAGAGCGTTAAGAGCTTCCATGGCACTGGCTATTAACGTATTAAAAGCAAATGTTTTTTCATACGTGTCTTTACTTCTTTTTAATGTTTCATATACTTTTCTTCTGGCTTCTTTTTCTGCTTTATTAAGTTTTGAAACGTCAATTTCAGGTTTTTTATCCGTTTTGTAACATTTAGAGGCGTTTTGATAAAGTCTGTTTAAAAATCTGTACGCACCTTCAACTCCGCTGTCACTCCACTCAAGTTCCTGCTCAGGAGGAGCGGCAAAAAGAATAAACAGTCTTGCCGTATCAGCTCCGTATTTAGCAACAATTTCATCAGGGTCTACAACGTTTCCTTTAGATTTACTCATTTTACTTCCGTCTTTTAAAACCATTCCCTGAGTTAAAAGTTTTTTAAACGGCTCATCAACACTTGCGTATCCTAAATCACGCAGAGCTTTTGTAAAAAATCTAGCGTATAAAAGATGTAAAATAGCATGTTCTATTCCGCCGATATATTGGTCAACCGGCATCCAGTATTTTTCATCCTCTTTTCTAAAAGGTACATCAGGATATTTATGAAAATCGGTAGTAAATCTAAACTGATACCAGCTACTCTGAACAAACGTATCCATCGTATCCGTTTCACGCTCGGCATCACTTCCGCATTTTGGACATTTTGTATGTTTCCAGGTTGGATGGGATTCTAAAGGATTTCCGCTTCCTGTAATTTCAACATCATCCGGCAGCGTTACAGGAAGATTTTCTATTTTTTCAGGGACTATTCCGCATTTTGGACATTTGATAAATGGAAGCGGTGCTCCCCAGTATCTCTGACGGCTTATCCCCCAGTCTCTAAGACGGTAATTTATCTCCTCTTTTCCTATACCTTGCTCTTCAAATTTTTTAATAATGGCCTTTTTAGCCTCTGTATTTTTCATTCCGGTAAATTCACCGCTGTTTATTAAAATTCCATCTCCCGTATAAGCTTTTGTTTCATCTATTTCACCGTTTTCAGGTTTAATTACCCACTTAATAGGAAGATTATATTTTTTGGCAAATTCAAAATCTCTCTCATCATGAGCAGGTACCGCCATTACTGCACCGGTTCCGTAATCCATAAGCACGAAATTAGCAAGCCATACAGGGATTTTTTCTTTGGTTAAAGGATGAACTACATCAATTCCAAGATACACCCCTTCTTTTTCCATAGCTTGGCGCTCTTTTGGCAAGATTGAACGAATCTTTCTTACTCTCTCTTCCGTTTCTTTGTCAAAAAGTTTGTTTTCAAGCATAAAATCAACTATCGGATGTTCAGGCGCCAGTGCTGAATAAGTAACCCCGTAAATAGTATCAGGACGGGTGGTGAACACTTCATACCCATCAAACGCGTTTTTTAATTTTTCACGGCTTTCATCTGAGAGGTTAAATTTAAATTTAAGCCCGCTTGATTTACCTATCCAGTTTTTTTGCATGGTTAAAACTTTGTCCGGCCAGTTGCCTTTAAGCTTTTCATCAATATCTCTTAAAAGCTCTTCTGCGTATTTTGTTATTTTAATATACCATCCAGGAAGTTCTTTTATTTCAATCGGATTATCGCATCTCCAGCAACATCCCTCAATTACCTGCTCATTTGCAAGCACCGTATGGCACGTCTCACACCAGTTTACTTTTTGAGTACGTCTCTCAAGCAGACCGTTTTCATACATTTTAATAATAAATTCCTGCTCCCATCTCGTATATTCAGGGTCGCTTGTTGCAAACTCACGGGTTTTGCTAAACGAAAGTCCTAGTCTTTTTAGCTCTTTTCTCATATAATCTATATTTTCATAAGTCCATTTTTTAGGATGAACCCCGTGTTTAATAGCGGCATTTTCAGCCGGCATTCCAAAACTGTCCCATCCTATCGGATGAAGAACGTTTAAACCTTTTTGTCTGTAATATCTTGCAATCGCATCTCCGATTGAATAGTTTCTTACATGCCCCATATGAATTCTGCCGCTGGGATACGGAAACATACTCAAAATATATTTTTTAGGAAGTGTATAATCTTCTTTCGGTTCAAAAGCATTCTCTTCATCCCATTTTTTTTGCCATCTAATTTCAATCTCTTGAGGTTTATACTCTCTCATTCTTCTACTCCCATGTATCTTTTGTTTTTGCTATTTCTATAAAACTTAAAATTATCGTTACAACATTTGCTATTAAAGCCCCTATTGCCATGGCATAAGCCGATTGCAAATCGTTTTTAATTTCAAGATAAAAAAACGCCGGAATAAGATGCAAATCGGCAACCAAACTTGCCGCAAAAAGCTCGGCCGCGACAATATTTCTTATTCCTATTTTTAAAATAGTGGAAATCAGATTAAGACTTAAAGCTATAAAAAGGGCTACTTTATTGTGGTCGTATAAAAATCCTGCAACACTTGTCAAACTCATAAGCTGAAAAAAAACGTAAACAACCTTTCCCCAATCCATTTTACCTCCTTAGACTACTCCGCCTTGATAAATTTGCCTCATTTTTTCTTTTTCTTTTTTGATTCTCTCTTTTTCGGCCAGTCTTTTTCTGTAATCGTCTATTTTAAATCCAAGCCAGATTAAAAGAGGCGAAGCGATAAAAATTGATGAATAGGTACCGACAA
>JAMOSR010000107.1 GCA_027062985.1 Nautiliaceae bacterium | reverse complement strand
AAAAAAATAGAAAAGAAAACATTTATAAATAAAATTTTTAAAGACCTTTCTTTCTCAAGAGTAAATATTGAAGAGCTTTTATCTGTCTTTGATCAGATGTATGTGTTGTTAAATGCGGGAATAGGGATTGATGATGTCTTAAAAAATATTATGACAACTATAAAAGATAAAAAACTTAAAAAGGTTTTTCAAGATATTTATTATAATATTCAAGCGGGTAGCAGTCTTTATAATGCTTTTTCAAGATATGAGGATTATTTTGGAAATTTGGTTATTTCAATTATTAAGCTCGGTGAAGAGAGTGGGGATTTAGCAAATGCCCTTAAAGATTTAGCCACTATTTTGCAGGAGATTTTAGATAACAGAAAAAGATTAAAAAAGGCTACTAGATATCCTATTTTTATTATATTTGCTATGGTGGTGGCTTTTATTGTGGTTATTTTATTTGTGATTCCTCCTTTTAAGGATATTTTTGCCCAGTTAAAAACGGAACTTCCCTTGCCTACAAGGTTTTTGCTTTGGATAGAGGGCGCTTTAAGAAAATTCGGTCCTTATATTCTTACTTTTGGTATTAGCGGGTTTGTTATTTTATCTTTCCTATATAAAAAATACTATCATATTAAATTGTTGTTTGACAAACTTATTCTTAGAATATATATTGTAGGTGATGTTATTGAACTTGCAATGAAAGGAAGATTTATGTATGTTTTTGAAAGACTTCTTGAATCAGGAATTCCTATTATCGATGCTTTGGATAATGCAATTAATATAGTAGATAACGAATATTTAAAGAGCAGGTTAAAATTAATTAAAAGTTCTATTCAAAAAGGCGGAAGTATTACTCAGGGGTTTGAAGATACGGGTCTTTTTGAAAATATGATAATTCAAATGGTAAAAGCGGGAGAGGAGTCCGGAAACTTAATTGCGATGTTAAGTAAAATTAGCAGATATTATCTTGATAAATACAGATATCTTGTCGATAATATAGCTGTATTGATTGAGCCTATTTTAATTGCGGCAATTGCCGGATTTGTTATTACCCTGGCTTTAGGTATTTTCCTTCCTATGTGGAATCTTACGGAAGCAATAAAATAAAAGAAAATAAAAGGAATTGTTATGAATGTTGAAACGGGAAGTATAGTGGCATCTATAATAAGTACTGTTATTTTGGCTTTTGCGCTTTGGATTATATATAAAATTTCAAATATATAAAAAATTATTAAATTTTTGTTAAAAAAACTAAAGTTTTTTTGACAAAAACCGATTTATTTATGCTATAATAGCAAGGACAAAAAAATTGAAAAGGAGTTCACAATGAGAAGAAGCGGTTTTACTCTTATTGAGTTGATTTTCGTTATTGTAATTATCGGTTTATTGGCATCAGTTGCA
>JAMOSR010000106.1 GCA_027062985.1 Nautiliaceae bacterium | reverse complement strand
TACAGGTGCCTGATTGTTATGAGACAGCTCAATTTTTTCGCTCCAGCCTCTATGTTTAGCTTTGGTCTTGAGATAAAAAATAATAGCCGTTAAATCCCCAGCCTCTATCTTTTCCATAAGTTTGTTTGATCTGTCAACCTTTTTTAGGACACATTTTTTAAATTTTTTGTATTATTTTCAGAATGTAACATTTTTTGTTCAAATTCAACAGGTGACATATAATTTAAATAAGAATGTAATCTTTTACGGTTATACCAAATTTCAATAAAACTAAATATAGCCGTTCTTGCCTGTGCTTTTGTTTCAAATGTTGTATGGTGAATAAGTTCGGTTTTCAATGTATGAAAAAAACTTTCACTGACAGCATTATCATAACAGTTTCCTTTACCTCTCATACTATGAATAATCCCAAAATCATTAAGTAATTGTTTATGGGAATTGGATGCATACTGACTTCCCTTGTCAGTATGCCAGATAAGCCCTTTATTAGGTTTTCTTGTGTTTATCGCCATTATAAGAGCATTATTTACAAGTGATGTTTTTAATCTGTCGTCCATAGACCATCCGACCACTCTTCTCGAAAACAAATCTATAACAACCGCTAAATATAACCATCCCTCTTTTGTTGGGATATAGGTAATATCACCTGCATATATTCTATCCGGTTGTGTTGTGTAAAAATACTGTTTTAACAAATTCGGAGCAATTGTAAAATTATGATTCGAATCAGTTGTTCTTATTTTAAATCTTTTTTTATTTTTACAAACTAATCCTAATTTATGCATTATTTTACCTATCCGTCTACGGGACACTATAACACCATAATCTTTAACAAGTTGTTTTTTTATTCGTCTTGTCCCATAGGTTGAATGTGATATTTCAAATATATTCTTGATTAGGTTATTTAATTGTGTATCCTCTTGTTTTTCAATACCAAGCCACCTGTAATAACAGCTCCTTGAAACTTTAAAAACTTTGCACATTAACTTTACACTAAACTCTTTAGAATGCTTTTTTATAAATGCGTACTTTGTCAAAAGTTTCTTTTGCGAAGAAGACGAAAGCCTTTTTTAATATCTCCTTCTCTTTTTTCAAAAGTGCGTTTTCTTTGCGTAATCTTCTGTTTTCCTCTTCAATGCTTTCAATTGAGGTAGATTTTTTAGTTTTTGTTTGTGGAACTTCTAAATTGTGCTTCCTTCTGTAATCTCTAATCCATCCATAAAGTGTTTTTTCACTAATTTCCAAATCTTTCGCTATTTTACGAACCGGCTCTTCACTGTTCAAAGCTAATTGTATTGCTGATTCTTGGAACTGACCGAATAAGGAACAGAAGTTGCTTTTTATTGAAAAAAAGGTTTTTCAATGAAAAAAAATATAGGCCATATAAAAGAATGAGTGATGAGGAAAAAGAAAT